>JASHVN010000329.1 GCA_030044555.1 Xanthobacteraceae bacterium
CGGCTTTCTTGCCACTGGGCGCGCAGGCACTTTGCGCGGGGAAGCCTTACGGCTCGAGGCTTTTCGGATCGAAGTCTTTCGGCTCGAAGCCTTGCGCGTCCCCGTACTGCGGCTTGCCTTGGCGGTTCGCCTTTTTGTCGCTGAATGTCTGTTCATAAGCAAAAATATAGCACTCAATCTGATACCGGAGCAAAAAATATAGTGCGGCTGAAAGCCCTTTGCGACCGACTCCTGTCTCGGCTCTTTAACTATCAGCAATATCGTTATTTATCAGATATTTATGAGAGAATCTTGCGACGGAATTGAGGCGCTGGACAGTCATGCTTGCCGCTGCCAGCGGCCATTTTCATCCGTCCGCCAATAGGTAACGTTAAAATCCTCGTTCTTGGCCCTGACCCAACGCGCGCGGGCCGCCTCCAGGGCCTCCGGATCATCGCCGTCGAAGACCAGAACAAGGCGCTCATAGACGGAAACGTCGCCCGGCATTTCGGCGCCGTCGACAAGGAAGCGGACATTGGCCCCATTGGGATTGGCGTCGTTGAGCGTGAGCAGGACGGGCTGCTCGGACGGCTCCGGATCGCGCCATGTGCCGTGCGGCAGAAAGGCGTCGTCGCGCCACGTCCACAGGTGGGCGTCAAGCGCCTCGACGCGCTCATCCGAACAGGCCTGCACGACGACCCGCCAGCCACGTTCAAGCGACCTCGCGACCAGCGGCGGCAGCACCTGCTCGAGCGTCTGGCCCTTGAGCTGATAGAAAAGGATTTCGGTCATTCCCCGGCTCAACGCTCGTAATAGTCGGCGACCAGCCGCTCGAGCAGCCGCACACCCCAACCGGAACTCCAGCTTTTGTTGATATCGGTCTGCGGCGAACCGAGCGCGGTGCCCGCAATGTCGAGATGCGCCCATGGGGTCTTGTCGACGAAGCGCTGCAGCAATTGCGCTGCCGTGATCGAGCCGGCCCAGCGGCCGCCGGTATTCTTCATGTCGGCGAATTTCGAATCGATCATCTTGTCGTATTCGGGCCCGAGCGGCATGCGCCACACGCGCTCCCCTGTCTCCTCGCCGGCTTTGTTCAGCTGCTCGACGAGCTTGTCGTCGTTGGAGAACAGCCCGGCATATTCCTGTCCGAGCGCGACGATGATGGCGCCGGTCAGCGTCGCCAGGTTGATCATGAATTTCGGCTTGAACCGCTTGTTCACGTAATGCAGCACGTCGGCGAGGACGAGGCGGCCCTCCGCGTCGGTGTTGATAATTTCGATGGTTTGGCCGGACATCGTCTTGACGATATCGCCGGGCCGTTGCGCCTTGCCGTCCGGCATGTTCTCCACGAGCCCGATCGCGCCGACCGCGTTGACCTTGGCTTTGCGCGCGGCGAGTGCGTGCATGAGGCCGACCACGCAGGCGGCACCGGCCATGTCGCCCTTCATGTCCTCCATGCCCTGGGCCGGCTTGATCGAGATACCGCCGGTATCAAAGCACACGCCCTTACCGATAAACGCGACCGGTTCCACCCCGCGCTTGCCGCCGTTCCAACGCATCACCACGAGCCGCGAATCGTGCACCGATCCCTGCCCGACGCCCAGCAGCGCGCCCATGCCGAGTTTGCGCATCGCCGGAACGTCGAACACCTCGACGTTGACGCCGAGCTTGGCGAGGCCCGAGGCGCGGCGGGCAAACTCCCCCGGATAGAGCACGTTGGCCGGCTCATTAATCAGGTCGCGCGCCAGGACGACGCCGTCGGCCAGTCCTGTCGCGCGCGCCGACGCCTTGTCGGCGGCGCCGGGATTCGCGCAGGCGACATGGATTTCGACCTTGTCCGCCCGCTCCTCACCTTCCTTGCGCTTGGTCTTATAGCGGTCGAATGAATAGGCGCGCAGCCGGACGCCCAAGGCCAAGTCGGCGGCCTCTTCGGGCTTGAGCGCGCCCGCGGCGAATTCGGCAAAAATCGTTGCTTGCGTCGCCGCGGCCGGCACCTTCCCCATGGCGGTGCCGCCGAGTTTGACGATGTCCCTGGATTTGGGCTCGGTCTCCTTGCCGGTCCCGATCACGACCAGCCGCGGCAGGTCGAGATCTTGCGGCGCCACGATATCGAGCGTTGATCCGCTCTTGCCGGTGAAGCGATCCGCCGCTGCCGCGCGGCGCACGACCTGTTCGACCGGCGCCAGCGCCTTTTTGGTCGCAGGACCGAATTTCAGATTGTCCCCACAGAACACAACAAGAACGCCGCGGAGGCGAGCAAAGGACGTAAAGCCGAGCTTGAACACTTCGGGCATCGTTGCTCCTGTAAGGCCTTGCCTGACCGATTTGCCGCAATTTATGGACCGCGCGGCGCAGTCATGCCAAGTGGACAAACTTAAGTGGCTAACCAAGCGGGCTTGCTGATAGGGCTTGCCGACCGGGCTTACCAAGGGGACTTACCAAGAGGACTTGCCGAGCGGATTTGCCAAGCGGATTTGCCAAGCATCGCAACTGTCCGGTCACGCGGTTCGCGCGTTGCCGCATCGCGTGTGATTTGCGGCGATGAGATTGCCACGGCGAGGCCATTTTGCGAAAGCATCACGTAGCTTGCTTTGGGTGAATCGGCTGCGCGGCGAGCCGCGATGACAGCCGGTTTGGGCGCATGGTCGACGAGGAGAAGAAGTCCGGGTGGGGTCGATCGGCCGATACATATTTGGCACCACAATGGTGGCGTTCCTCATCACCCTGATCACCTTGACGGTGGTGATGTGGTTCACCCAGGCCATGCGCGACTTCGACCTCATCACCAGCGAGCGGCAGACGCTTTTCGTCTTCATCGGCATTACCGGAATGATCGTGCCGCTCCTGATCATGATCATCGCTCCGATCTCGCTGATGATTGCCGCAGGTCACGTTCTCAGCCGGCTTGGCGCGGATTCCGAGATCATCGTGATGAACGCGGCCGGCATCTCGCCCTGGCGTCTGCTGTCGCCGCTTCTCGCCGCAGCGTTCCTCGTCTCGTTACTGGTTGCGGCCATCGCCGCCTATGTCTCGCCCCGCGCGCTGCGCGAATTGCGCGATTGGTCGGAGCAGGTGCGCACCGACATTCTCACCAATATTGTGCAGCCGGGCCGCTTCACCAGCGTCGGCGGCAATCTCACTTTCCATATCGCCGATCGGCGCCCCAATGGCCTGCTCGTCGGCATACTCGTCGATGATCGGCGCGACCCCAAGGAAGAGGCGACTTACCTCGCCGAGCAGGGTGAGATCATCAAGAACGCGGAGGGCTCGTTTCTCGTCCTCGAACACGGCAGCATTCAGCGGCTGCAAGCCGGCCATCCCAGTCCGCGCATTCTGACTTTCGACCGCTATCCGTTCGATCTGTCGAAATTCGGCCCCGGGCCGCAAAACGTCAATTACACCGTCCGCGAGAAGTACATCTGGGAGCTGATGTGGCCGCGCGCCGACGATCCGCTCTACGTCGCGCAGCCTGACCAATATCGCTCCGAGCTGTCCGACCGTTTGGCGACTCCGTTCTATCCGCTGGCCTTCGCCATCTTGACCTACATGTTTCTCGGCCCGCCGCAGACCACGCGGCAAAGCCGGAATCTCGCCCTGCTGGGTCTGATCAGCTCGGCCACGGCGCTTCGCCTCATCGGTTTTGCCAGCGTCATTATCGGTGATCGCGTGCCCAGCGTTCTCCTTTTACAATTCGTTGCGCTAGCCGCCACGATGGTCGTCGGGTTGATCCAGATTTCGCGCGGCAGAAGCATTGAACACGGGACGCTGATGACGCAGATCATGACCGCCGTCACCAGCAGGATTGCGCGGGCAACAGCGAGCTAAGGAACGGCCCGATGGTAACCGGCACCCTGTCACGCTATTTCGCCATGCGCTTCTTAAGCTCGGTGCTCGGCACTTTCGTCGGCGTGATCGTGCTCGCCGCGATGATCGACTATTTCGAATTGATGCGCCGCGGCGCTGACTGGCCGCACGCAACGGCCTGGATCCTGGCAGAGATCTCGATGTTCCGGATTCCACAGCTGACCGAGCGGATCATGCCCTTTGCGGTCTTGGTGGGCACGATGTCGTGTTATTTGACGCTGTCGCGCCGCCTCGAACTGGTCATTGCGCGTTCGGTCGGCATCTCCGCCTGGCAGTTTGTGGCGCCGGCGCTGATCATGGCGTTCCTGTTCGGCACCGTCGCCACCGTCGCTTACAACCCCATCGCCGCGCTGTTGCACGAGCGTTCAAAACGCCTCGAGCAGGAAATGTTGAACGAGACGCCTTCCGCCTTGCAGGAGAGCAGCAGCGGCTTCTGGGTGCGCCAGAAGAGCACGGATGGAGCGGCCATCATCAACGCCCAGTCGAGCCAGCAGCAGGGCTCCAACCTCGGCGGGGTCACCGTGTACACCTTCGACAACACCGGACGTTTTCACCGCCGGATCGAGGCAAAGACTGCCGAGCTCGAGCAAGGCTATTGGCAGCTCGATGACGTTCACATCTTTTCGACCGCTACCCCGCCGCAGACCGCGGATTCCTATCGGCTGCCCACGAACCTGACACTTGCACAGGTGCGGGAGAGCTTTGCCACGCCGGAAACCGTGCCGTTCTGGGAACTCCCCAACTATATCGAATTGGCGGATAAAGCGGGGCTCACCGCGGCCGGTTACCGGCTGCAGTACAATGAGCTGATCGCGCGTCCCTTCCTGCTCTCGGCCATGGTGTTGCTCGCTGCCGCGGTGAGCTTGCGGTTCTTTCGCTTTGGCGGCGTGCAGAAGATGGTCTTGAGCGGCATCTCAGCAGGATTTCTACTGTTCGTGCTGCAGAAGATCACCGAGGACATGGGCAAATCGGAGCTGATGGCGCCGGCTATTGCCGCCTGGATTCCGGTCATCGTCGGCGGGCTTACCGGTTTTATTGTGCTTTTGTATCAGGAGGACGGCTAAAATGATCGGCGGCGCCGGCATCCTGCTGCGAACAGCAGGCGCGGCCCAAATCAGGCGGCCCAAGTCCGGCGGGTCATGTCAGGCGGGCCACGTCAGGCGGGTCAATGGCTGTGGCACAGTGTCCTAAGTTTGACAGCCGCCGTGTCCTAAATTTGCCCTGAGAATAGGGCATCGCACACAACGGGGACGGTCCCCGGCGAGGAGGCGACCGGCGAGGAGAACGAAAGCGATGTGGCAAACCTGGATCTCCAATCGTCACTCAGGCAATCGTCACCTAAGCTTGGCGGCGGCGCTTGCCGCAGCAATCATGCTCGCTGGCGCTTCGATCGCCCGCGCGCAGGAGGTGGCCGTGCTTGTCGACGGCACGCCGATTACCAACCTCGATATTGCGCAGCGCTCCAAACTTGAGCAGCTCAGCACGCACAAGGCTCCGGCGCGCCAAGAGGTGCTCAGCACCCTCATCGACGAGATCCTGGAGATAAACGAGGCCAAGCGCTTCAATATCGATGTTCCGGAATCCGAGGTAGAGAACTCTTATTCCAACATCGCCCAACACATGGGCATCGATGCGCAGAAGCTGACCGACATCCTCAATCATGCGGGATCGAGCGCGGACAGCCTGAAAGGCCGGCTCCGGGCGCAGCTCGCCTGGGGCGCCCTGGTCCGCGGGCGCTACAAGGCGAGCCTGGAAGTTGCCGACACTGCCGTCGAAGCTCAGCTGCACTTGCAGCCGGCCGACCAAAAAGACGCCGTCGGCTATGAATACACACTGCGTCCGATTGTCTTCGTCGTGGAGGCGGGGTCGCCTGCGACGGCCTTCGAGGCGCGTAAGCGGGAGGCGGATGCCTTGCGAACGCGATTTGCCGACTGCGCCGACGGCATCCCCTTCGCGCGCGCGCTTTATGAAGTCGCGGTACGCGACCAGGTGATCAAATTCTCCGCCGACCTGCCCCAGGAATCGCGGGATATTTTGGACAATACGGAGGTTGGCCACCTGACGCCTCCGGAGCAGACGAACGAAGGATTCCAAATGTTCGCCGTCTGCGCCAAGAAGCAGACCAAAGACGACACTCCCGAGCAAAAGAAAGTCCGCGACCAATTGTTCGAAAAGAAACTCGACGCCGAGTCCACGAAATATCTGCAGAAGTTGCGGCGCGAGGCCATGATCGAATACAAAGAAGCGGACAAACGCTAAGCGGATATAAGCGAAACCGTGCAACCATTGGCACTGACGCTCGGCGAGCCGGCCGGGATCGGTCCCGACCTTGCGCTTGCCGTTTGGCATCGACGCGTCGACCTCGATATTCCGCCATTTTATATCGTTGCCGATCCCGCCTTTCTTAAGCGGCGTGCCGGCCGCCTTGGCCTCGACGGGCCGCTGGCAACGGTGAGGCCGGACCAGGCGATTGCCGCCTTTCCCGCAGCGCTGCCGGTGGTCGATCTCGACATCAAAGTGAACACCGAGCCGGGCCGGCCGGACCGCTCGAGCGCCCCCGCAGCCATTGCATCGATCAGGCGCGCCGTCGCCGACGTGCTTTCCGGCTCGGCTGCAGCCGTCGTGACCAATCCGGTGGCCAAGGACGTGCTCTACAAGTCCGGCTTCGCCGAGCCGGGACACACGGAGTTTTTGGCCAAATTGGTGCAGGAGACGACCGGCGCGTCGCGCCATCCGGTGATGCTGTTGTGGTCGCCCGAGCTCGCCGTCGTGCCGGTGACCATCCATTTGCCATTGCGGGACATATTCAAGCAACTTTCCACCGGCCTCATCGTTGAGACCGGACGCATCGTGGCGGCCGATCTGCGCACACGATTTCGCCTGTCACGCCCGCGGCTCGCGATTGCCGGGCTCAATCCGCATGCGGGGGAAAACGGCACGCTCGGCGAGGAGGATCGCACCATCGTCGCGCCGGCGGTGGCGCAGCTGGCCGCCGACGGCATCGATGCGCGCGGGCCGCTCGCGGCCGACTCGCTGTTCCACGAAGGTGCGCGCACCACCTACGACGCGGCGCTTTGCATGTATCACGATCAGGCATTGATCCCGATCAAGACGCTGGCTTTCGATCACGCCGTCAATGTCACGCTCGGCCTGCCTTTCGTGCGGACATCGCCCGACCATGGCACCGCCTTCGACATCGCCGGCACCGGCACCGCCGACCCGACCAGCCTCGTCGCCGCGTTGCGGCTCGCTGCACGGCTTGCCAGCGCGGAAAGCCCGGCGGTTGCGGCCGCGTCGTGAGGCGAGCGGCAGCCGCTTCCGTGGCGCCGGACGGTCTGCCGCCGCTGCGCGACGTCATTCGCCGGCACGGTCTCGCCGCCAAGAAATCGCTCGGACAAAACTTTCTTTTTGACCTCAATCTTGCCGCGCGCATTGCCCGCGCCGCCGGCCCGCTTGAGGGCGTTACGGTGATCGAGATCGGTCCCGGCCCCGGAGGCCTCACCCGCGCGCTCTTGACCGGCGGCGCTTCGCGCGTGGTCGCCGTCGAGCGCGATGAGCGCGCGATCGCGGCGCTGCAGGAGATCGCCGCGCATTATCCGGGCCGGCTCGATATCGTGGCGGCGGACGCGCTCACATTTGATCCACGGCCGCATTTGCCGGACGGACCGGCGCGCATCGTCGCCAACCTGCCCTACAACATCGCCACCGCGCTTCTCGTGGATTGGCTCTGCATCGAGCCGTGGCCGCCCTGGTACGATAGCGCCACCCTGATGTTTCAGCGCGAAGTCGCCGAGCGCATCGTGGCGCCGCCGCACTCGAAAAGCTACGGGCGCTTGTCGATTTTGGCGCAATGGCGCTGTGAGGCTCGGATTCTGTTCGACGTGAACGCGTCGGCCTTTGTGCCGCCCCCGAAGGTCACCTCCTCTCTCGTCCACCTTAAACCCCGCGCTGCGCCGCTGGCGTGCAAGCGCGAACTGCTCGAGCGGGTCACCCAAGCCGCGTTTGGCCAGCGGCGCAAAATGCTGCGGCAAAGCCTGCGATCTCTCGGCGTCGACGTGGCGGGCTTGCTGGCGGCGGGGAGCCTCAAGGCCACGGCGCGGGCCGAAGATCTTTCGGTGGCCGACTTCGTGGCGCTGGCGCGGGCCCTCGCCGCCGTCGGCAAGAACGGGCATGATGGCAGTGCACACTCTCGCCATGGAGATGTCGGGTCGCGATGAGCAAAATGCGCCGCCAGTCGCTCGTGGCTTATGGGCAGCCGCTGTGTGAGACCATCATCGACTGCCCCTCCCCGCGCGGGACGGAAGTCCTCGTGCGCGTCGAACGCTGTGGCGTGTGCCATTCCGACCTGCATCTGCAGGACGGTTATTTCGAACTCGGGGGCGAGCGGCGGCTCGACATCAGCAAGGATCGCCCGCTGCCCTTCACGCTTGGGCACGAGATCGCCGGAATGATCGAGGCCGTGGGCGAGGCGGCCGTGGGCGCCGGCATTGGTCATCGCGTTGCGATCTATCCCTGGATCGGCTGCGGAAGCTGCGCCGCTTGCCGGGCTGGCGATGAGAATTTGTGTTCCGCGCACCGCCATCTCGGCATTGCCGCCGACGGCGGCTTCGCCACTCACGTCCTCATTCCGCATCCGCGCTATCTGCTCGATTACGCGCCGCTGTCGGCTGCCTTTGCGGGACCGCTGATGTGCTCGGGCCTCACCGCCTATTCGGCGCTCAAGCATCTTGGCGAGCGGGCCGAGCGCGGACCGGTGCTGCTTATCGGGCTCGGCGGCGTCGGCATGATGGGGCTTGCGATTGCGCGTGCGCTGTTTCGCGAGCCGCCGATCGTCGCCGATATCGATGCGCAGAAGCGTAACGCGGCGCTCGCCGGCGGCGCTGCCGCGGCCTTCGACCCGGCGGATCCGCAAGCGCGCCGCGCCATCATGGCGGCAACCGGCGGCCTGCTCGCGGCCTGCGATTTCGTCGGTTCCGACAAATCGCTGCAATTCGCTACCGGCGTGCTTGGGCGCGGCGGCAAAGTCGTGGTGACCGGCCTCCTCGGCGGCACGTTTTCCATCGCCGCCGCCATGATCGCCATCAAGGCCATGACCATCGAGGGGACGCTGACCGGCACACTGGCCGAGGCGCGCGCTCTGCTCGATCTCGCGCGGGCCGGAAAAATAACCCCGATTCCGACCAACGATCGCCCGCTTGGACAAGCGCAGGCCGCGCTCGACGACTTGCGCGCCGGCAAAGTCGTCGGGCGGACGGTGCTGTCGGCGCCCGGATGACAGAGGGGGACAACGGGACCGACCGTCCGAATGCGGTTATGTCTCTTCCGAATTAGAGCTTCGCCTGCAGGCCGCGGACGAAAGTCGATAAGCCGATCTGCCGTTCGCGCTTCAAGCGCTCCGCCGCGAGGATCGCGCGCACCTCGGCAAATGCCAAATCGATGTCGCTGTTGACGATGACATAATCGTATTCCGGCCAATGACTCATCTCGCCGGCGGCCTTGGCCATGCGCGTGCGGATAATGTCGTGGCTGTCCTGCGCCCGGGTGTGCAGCCGCCGTTCCAGTTCCTTCGCGGTCGGCGGCAGGATGAAGACGCTGACGAGATCGTCGCGCGCTTTTTCCCGCAGCTGCTGCGTGCCCTGCCAGTCGATGTCGAAGAGCACGTCGCGGCCGGCCCGCAGAGCGCGTTCTACCGGCCGGCGCGGCGTGCCGTAGCAATGACCGAACACTTCGGCCCATTCCAACAGCTCGCCCGATTTCACCATCATCTGAAAGCGGGCAAGATCGATGAAATGATAGTCGCGGCCGTTGATCTCGCCGCGCCGCTTCGCCCGCGTCGTCACCGATACCGACAGCGCCACGTTCGGGTCCGCGCGCAGGAGCAGACGGGACAGCGTGGTCTTGCCGGCTCCGGACGGCGAAGACAGTACAAACATCAGGCCGCGGCGCGCGATGGTCTTTGGGTTTTTCTTTTTCTCGGTATTGCGGGCCTCGCGCGTCATGACCTATTCCACGTTCTGCACCTGCTCGCGGAATTGCTCGACGGCAGCCTTCAGCTCCAGCCCGATATTTGTGAGCTCCACGTCGTTCGCCTTGGCGCAGAGCGTATTGGCTTCGCGGTTGAGCTCTTGCGCCAGAAAGTCGAGCCGCCGCCCGATCGCGCCGCCCTGCTCGATCAAGGCTTTCGCCTGGGCGACATGGGCGACGAGCCGGTCAAGCTCCTCGCGCACATCAGCCTTGGTGGCGATCAAGATCGCCTCCTGATGCAGCCGGTCGGGATCGAAGCGGTCGGATTGGGCCAGCAATGCGGCGACCTGCTCGGCAAGCTTGGCGCGGATCGCTTCGGGACGGCGGCCGGGGACAAGTTCGGCGCGCTGGGTGAGCATCGCGATCTCGTCAAGGCGCGCCGCCAGCACGCGAGCGAGCGCAGCGCCTTCATGGCGGCGCATCTCGGCGAGCGCCGCGATCGCGTCGGAAAAGCCCGCAATCACCACAGCCTCGGCAGCGTGCCGTTCCTCCTCGCTCTCGGCGATATCGCTGATCTCGATCACGCCTTTGAGGCCGAGCAACCCATCGAGCGTCGGCGGCGCGGCCTCGATCCGCCGCGACAGCTGGCGCGCCGCCGCCAATACCGCTTCGAGCACCGCAGTGTTGACTTGGACGGCGGGAGAGGCGCCGGTGCGCTCGACGGTCAGGCCCGCTTGAACCGAGCCGCGCCCGAGTGCCGCAGCGGCGCGCGAACGAACCGCGGGATCAATCGTGTCCCAGCCGGACGGCAGGCGCAGCCGCAAATCGAGGCCCTTGCCGTTGACCGACTTGATTTCCCAGGCCCAGGCGTAAACACCGCACACACCGTGGCTGCGAGCAAAACCGGTCATGCTCGACAGCGCCATGGATCGCAAGCCTCCGGCAAAGTTGAAAAACGCGCCGAACTTAGCGACGGCAGGTAGCCGTCACAAGAGCGATCACTCAGTCGAATGGATGTGATGATTATGTTTGCGGCGCGCCGGCCCGGCCGGCGGCGCCGGCGCGGCAGACGTTGATGCGTCAGACGGCGGGTCGGCGGCAGAATCCTGATCGTTTTGATTCTTTTGCGCCGCTTCCAGGTGCCGCAGCCGCATGACGTTCTTCTGGTGCTGCTCGTAGGTTTCAGCAAACACGTGGCCACCCGTGCCGTCGGCCACGAAGTAAAGGTCCCGCGTGCGCGCCGGATTTGCCGCCGCCTCGAGCGCGGCGCGTCCTGGATTTGTGATCGGCCCCGGCGGCAGGCCGTCGATCTGATAGGTGTTGTACGGGGTCGGCTGGTCGATCTCGCTCTTCATGATCGGGCGGCCGAGCGTGCCTTTACCTCCGACCAGTCCGTAGATGATGGTCGGATCCGATTGCAGCCGCATATTGTGCTTGAGCCTGTTGATGAACACGGCGGCGATGCGCGTGCGCTCATCCGGCTTCCCGGTCTCCTTTTCGATCAGCGAAGCGAGGATGACCAGCTGTTCGGGCGTCTTCAGCGGCAGGTCCGGAGCCCGGCCGGCCCAGATCTCTTGAACCAGGCGCTGCTGCGCCCGCTGCATATGCGCAATCAGTTGTTCGCGCGTCTCCCCCCGCGCGAAGCTATAGGTATCGGGCAGCATGCTGCCCTCGGCCGGAACGTCGTCGATATTTCCGGTCAGCACGTCGTTATCCATCAGCCGCGCGACGATCTGCTCCGAGGTCAGGCCCTCCGGGATGGTGACTTCGTGAATCACCACCTCTCCCTTGCTCATGGCCGTGACCACATCGCTGGCGCTTTCATGCGCCTTGAACTGATACTCGCCCGCCTTGAGGCCCTCGCGCGCCTTGAGCAGAAGTACGCCGCCGATAAAGATCCAGGGCTGATCAATGACGCCTTCACGGGTGAGCAAATCGCTGATGTCGCGAAGGCCGGAGCCGCGCGGGACGTTGACGACAAGGTCTTGCTGCAGCGGACCTGCCGCCTCGAACCGTTGCTTGCCGATGTAGAGGAAATAGCCGGCCGCGATCGCCAATATCAGGAACAGACTCATCATCGCGTTGCCGGCAATCACGATCGGGTGCCGCGCGCGGGCCGAACGGCGCCTCGCCGCCGGCATTTCGACCCGGTCGGGCTCCAGCGCCTGTCGCGGGCTGCGCGGGGCAAGCTGTCCGGGATCGTAGAGTTGGGGATCGTTGAGTTTTGCGCTCGATTTGGTGCTCGCAGGCGCGGCGCCCTTGCCGAGGCCCGCACGCTCCGGCAACGGCGGGCTGGGCGCGCCGGTGCCCGATAAAGGTCTTGACTGAGTGGTTGCACGCACGGGCGCCGGTTGCACCGCAACGCTTGCGCGCACTGCGGTCACAGGCTTTGCCGCCGGCTGACGCGCCGCCGCAAGAGCGTTCACCGCCGTTCCATTCGTCGCGCGCGGTGGCACAGCGCTGTGTGTTTTGGTGCCAGCCGGCACCTTTGTCTGAGGCTGCACCTTTGTCTGCGGCTGCACTTTTGTCTGCGGCTGCAACTTTGTCTCAGGCTGCTTTAACTGAGTCGGCTTTGACTGAGTCTGCTCGGCGCTGCGCGCCGCCGCCGCACGCAGACGCGTTGCGGTGCGTTCGCCACCGTCGGGCGGTGTGCTGGAATCCGTCACCGCCGCGTGCCCTCTTTGCTACGATTCATCATCCAGATGCAGCCGGCCCATCCCGCGTAAGCAAATGCTCGCACATTCCCACGCGCCTGCCCAGCGAAACAATCGCCGCAGCGCATGCCGGGTGAATCGCAGGCGAGTGCGGAGCAAATATGGCGAAAGAGTGATGACGCTGATTTGTTGTGCTTTGGTTCAGAACTCCGCATGAAATAATGCGGATTTCACGACCGCCATACTAGGGCATCCGACGGAACACCAAACTGGCATTCGTACCGCCGAATCCGAACGAGTTCGACAGCGTGATGTTCACCGCCCGCTTGCGCGGCTGATGGGGGACGAGGTCGATGGCGGTGGCCACCGAAGGATTATCGAGATTGATCGTCGGCGGCACCACCTGATCACGCATCGCCAGCAGGCAGAAGATTGCCTCGACGGAGCCGGCCGCACCGAGCAAATGACCGATCGAGGATTTGGTCGACGACATGGAGATGCCGCCGGCGGCGTTGCCGACGAGACTCTCGACCGCCTTGAGCTCGATTTCGTCACCGAGCGGCGTCGATGTGCCGTGGGCGTTGATGTAATCGATGTCGCCTGGCGAAATACCGGCGCGGCGCAGCGCCGCCTTCATGCAGCGCTGCGCGCCATCACCGTCCTCGGCCGGCGCGGTGATGTGGTGGGCGTCGCCCGATAGGCCGTATCCGGTGAGCTCCGCGTAAATGCGCGCACCGCGCCGCTGCGCATGCTCGTATTCTTCGAGCACGACCACGCCCGCGCCCTCGCCGAGCACGAAGCCGTCGCGGTCGCGATCATAGGGCCGCGACGCGCGCTGCGGCGTGTCGTTGAATCCGGTCGAGAGCGCCCGGCAGGCGGCAAAGCCAGCGAGCGAGATGCGATTGACCGGCGATTCGGTTCCGCCCGCCACCATGACGTCGGCATCGCCCAGCGCGATAAGCCGCCCGGCATCGCCGATGGCATGGGCACCGGTCGAACAGGCAGTGACTACGGCGTGATTCGGTCCCTTCAGCCCATGCGCGATCGACACGTAGCCGGCGGCGAGATTGATGATGCGGCCGGGGATGAAGAACGGCGACACCCGACGCGGACCGCGATCGCGCAGCAGCAAGGCTGTTTCGGCAATCCCTTCGACTCCGCCGATGCCGGAGCCGATCAGAACCCCGCTCGCAATTTGATCCTCATACTGGCGTGGATGCCAATCGGCGTCATCGAGCGCCTGCTGCGCTGCACACATCGCGTAGAGGATAAAATCGTCGACCTTGCGCTGCTCCTTCGGCTCCATCCACTGATCGGGGTTGAAGGTGCCATGTGAACCATCGCCGCGCGGAATCTGGCCGGCAATTTGACTCGTGATATCGGCGACCTCGAATTTCTCGATGCGCTGCACGCCGCTCTCGGAAGCAAGCAGGCGCGCCCAGGTCGGCTCGACGCCGCAGCCCAGCGGCGTCACCATGCCAAGCCCCGTAACAACGACGCGTCTCATGAAGCACGCTCCCGGCGGGCGGCGTTGTCCGCGCCGGCCCCAACTCTATTGGTTCCAAGTCTTCTATTGTTTCGAAGTCTATCGCCGCATGATGTCCGCGCACAGCGTCCGCGTGCGGACAGCTTCGCCGCACACCGGATTGTGTGGGCGTCGCGCGCGCGGCCTACTGCTAATAAGAAGCGGGCGGCAGACAATCAGCCCTTGGCGTTCTTTTCCAGGAACTTGATGGCGTCGCCCACCGTCAAAATGGTTTCCGCGGTATCGTCCGGGATCTCACAATTGAACTCCTCCTCGAACGCCATGACCAGCTCGACGGTGTCGAGACTGTCGGCGCCGAGATCTTCGATGAAGCTGGCGTTTTCCGTTACCTTGTCGGGATCGACGCCCAGATTGTCCACGACAATCTTCTTTACCCGATCGGCAATGTCACTCATCGTTCCAACCTCATCTTTCAACGCGACCCAAATGAATGAGTCTGGTCTCGTCGTCGGCGACGGCCGCGGGTCGGCACCGATCAGAGGCGGATATTTGTTGCCCCGCTCTCCGGCTCTCCTGGTTTCCCCCAGCCCGGTCGCGGTCCGGTTACCACACTTCCCCAGCGTTGACTAGCGCAGCGGCGCGCTGTCCTCATCCATCTTATCGTCTTCAAATCATGGCCATTCCGCCGTTCACGTGCAACGTCTGTCCGGTCACGTAGGCGGCTTCGTCGGAGGCAAGGAAGACGACCGCGGCGGCGATTTCGGCGGGCGTGCCGGCGCGGGCGGCGGGAATTTTCGCAAGAATGGCTTCGCGCTGCTTGTCGTTGAGCTTCTCGGTCATCGGCGTGAGGATGAATCCGGGCGCGACGCAGTTAGCCGTGACCCCGCGCTTGGCATATTCGGCCGCGGCCGCCTTGATCATGCCGGCGATGCCGGCCTTGGCGGCGACGTAATTGGCCTGCCCCGGATTTCCGGTCGTTCCCACCACCGAGGTGATGGCGACGATGCGGCCGAAGCGCCGGCGCATCATGCCGCGCACGGCAGCGCGCGTGAGCCGGAACGTCGCCGACAGATTGATCGCGATGACCTGGTCCCAATCCTCGTCACGCAATTGCACCAGGAGATTGTCGCGGGTGACGCCGGCGTTGGCGACCAATACGTCGAGTTTGCCCAACGCCTCTTCGGCGCGCGGCACCAAGGCTTCGGTATCGGCAGCGTCGGCGAGATTGCACGGCAGGATGTGCACCCGTTCGCCCAGATCGGCGGCGAGTTTTTCCAGGATTTCACGCCGCGTCCCGGAGATGGCGACAGTTGCGCCTTGCGCATGAAGCGTCCGCGCGATGCTGTCGCCAATGGGGCCGGTGGCCCCGGTAATCAGCGCCGTCTTTCCGGTCAGTTCAAACATTTCGTCCCTCGGCCACCTTGCGCCGCAGCAAAATCAACCGCGCGCCGCCTTGAAGCGCGCAACATCGTCGGGCGTGCCGATCGCGGAGGCATCGGCCGCTTCGGCGATGCGCTTGATCAGGCCGGTGAGTACCCGGCCCGCCCCGACTTCGTAAAACCTCGTCACTCCGCTTTGCGCCATGTACGCAACCGATTCGCGCCAGCGCACCGTGCCGGTCACTTGCTCGACGAGAGAATGAACAATTTCAGCCGGCTCTTTGATCGGCCGCGCCAGTACGTTGGCGACGAGCGGCACGCGCGGCGGCGTCACCGCAACCTCCTCCAGCGCTTGCGTCATTGCGTCCGCGGCCGGGCGCATGAGCGCGCAATGGAAGGGGGCGGATACCGCCAGCATCATCGCCCGCTTCACGCCGCGCAATTTGGCGATTTCGACAGCGCGCTCGACCGCTTGTTTTTCACCCGACAGAACCACCTGTCCGCCGCCATTATCATTCGCGGCGGCGCACACGCCTGTGCTTGCCGCCTCGGCGGCGATCGTCTGCGCCGCGGAGAGTTCGACGCCGACCAGAGCCGCCATGGCGCCCACTCCGACCGGCACGGCCTTCTGCATGGCGCGGCCGCGCACGCGCAGGAGCCGCGCGGCATCGGCGATCGAGAGGGCGTCGGCGGCGGCGAGCGCCGAATATTCGCCGAGCGAATGGCCGGCAACGTAGGCGGCGTCGCGGGAAAGATCGAGCCCGGCCTCAACTTCGAGAACCCGCATGACGGCGAGCGAAACCGCCATCAGGGCTGGTTGCGCGTTCTCCGTCAGGATCAGCGTGTCGGCGGGCCCGTTCCAAATGGTTTCGCTTAAGCGCTCGCCAAGCGCTGCATCGACTTCCTCGAAGACCTGCCGTGCCGGCGCAAAAGCGTCGGCCAGCGGCTTACCCATGCCGACCGCTTGACTCCCCTGACCCGGAAAAACGAATGCAACTGCCAT
>JASHVN010000330.1 GCA_030044555.1 Xanthobacteraceae bacterium
GCCGGCCGTTTTTCGGCATCTGCGTGGGCATGCAGCTCTTGGCCGAACGCGGCCGCGAATACCAAGTGACCGACGGCCTGGGCTGGATCGCCGGCGAAGTGAACCGGATAGCGCCGAACGATCTGCACCTGAAGGTCCCGCACATGGGCTGGAACACGCTCAATGTCGTACGCTCGCATCCATTGCTCGATGGGCTCGCGCTGGGCCCGCAGGGTCAGCATGCGTATTTCGTCCACTCCTATCAGCTTAATCCGGCGCAGCGCGCCGCGGATCTCGTTGCCGACGCCGAATACGGCGGCGCCGTAACGGCAATCGTCGCGCGCGACAATATTTTCGGCACGCAATTCCATCCCGAGAAGAGCCAGAAATTCGGCCTGGCTCTGATCGCGAATTTTCTGAAGTGGGCGCCGTGATTCTGTTTCCGGCCATCGATCTGAAAAACGGCGAAGCGGTGCGCCTGCAGCAGGGCGACATGGCGCGCGCCACAATCTTCAACCGCGACCCGGCGGCGCAGGCGCAAGCCTTCGAGCTTCAGGGTTTTCAATATCTTCACCTGGTCGATCTCGACGGCGCCTTTGCGGGCAAGCCGATGAACGCCGAAGCGGTTGAGCGCATTCTCGCCGTGGTGAAAGTCCCGGTGCAGCTTGGCGGCGGCATTCGCGACCGTGCCACTGTCGAAGCCTGGCTCGATAAAGGCGTGGCGCGGGTGATCATCGGCACCGCCGCGGTGCGCAATCCGGCTTTGGTCAAGGCGGCGGCGCGGGCCTATCCGGGCCGCGTCGCTGTCGGACTGGATGCGCGCGACGGCAAGGTGGCGGTCGCCGGCTGGGCGGAAAGCTCGGAGCTTTCCGCGCTCGACCTTGCCAGGCATTTCGAGGATGCCGGCGTCGGCGCCATCGTTTACACCGACATCGCGCGCGACGGCATGCTCAAAGGCCTCAACCTCGAAGCGACCATTGTGCTCGCCGAGGCGATCTCGATCCCCGTCATCGCTTCCGGCGGCCTTGCCTCGCTCGACGATGTGCACGCGCTGCTGGCGCCGCGGGCGCGAAAGCTCGAAGGCGCCATCGCGGGTCGCGCACTCTACGATGGCGGGCTTGACGCCAAAGAGGCGCTCGCACTTCTGCGCGCGGCTCAACTTCAAGCGATGTGAACTGAGACCATGTTCAAGGTCCGCGTCATTCCCTGCCTCGATGTGAAAGACGGCCGCGTCGTCAAGGGCGTCAATTTCGTCGATCTGCGCGACGCCGGCGATCCGGTCGAAGCGGCGATCGCCTATGACGAAGCCGGCGCTGACGAACTGACGTTTCTCGACATCACCGCGAGCCACGAAAATCGCGGCATCATGCTCGACGTGGTGCGGCGCACGGCGGAAGCCTGCTTCATGCCGCTCACCGTCGGCGGCGGCGTGCGCACGATCGACGACATCCGCGCGCTGCTCACGTCCGGCGCCGACAAGGTCTCGATCAATACCGCGGCGGTGGCGCGGCGCGGCTTCGTCAAGGAGGCGGCGGAAAAATTCGGCGACCAGTGCATCGTCGTGGCGATCGACGCCAAGAAAGTGTCGAAGCCCGGGGCGGCGGACCGCTGGGAGATCTTCACCCATGGGGGCCGCAATCCGACCGGCATCGATGCGCTCGCCTATGCGCGCGAAGTTGTCGCACTCGGCGCCGGCGAGATTTTGCTCACCTCGATGGATCGCGACGGCACCCGGCAAGGCTTCGATATTGCGCTCACCCGCGCCATTGCCGATGGCGTGACCGTGCCGGTCATTGCCTCGGGCGGCGTCGGCACCCTCGATCATCTGGTCGAGGGCGTTCGCGGCGGCCATGCCAACGCCGTGCTGGCGGCCTCGATCTTCCATTTCGGCGAGCACTCGGTGCGCCAGGCGAAGGAATACATGGCCCGTGCCGGTCTGCCGATGCGGCTCGATCTGTAAGCCGCCGCCGGCCCGGCGGCCATGACGCGGAGCAAATGACCAGCCCGAGGTCTCGGGGTCCCAGCCGGCGGAATTGCTGGCGAAAACTTTACCGGGAAATGGTAAGGAACGATTATGTCGACCTTCACCCTGCATGATCTGGAAAAGCGTGTAAGCGAGCGCGCGCAGGCGAGCCCTGAGGTCTCCTACACGCGCAAGCTCCTCGACCGCGGCGTGGCCCAATGCGCCAAGAAGCTCGGCGAGGAGGCGGTCGAGGCCGCCATCGCCGCCATCGCCGAGAGCCGCGACCGCATGGTCGCGGAAGCGGCCGACGTGCTTTATCATCTGCTCGTCGTGCTGCGCGCCCGGGGCATCACGCTCGATGAGGTCGAGGCCGAACTCGGCGCCCGCACGCGCCAGTCGGGGCTCGACGAGAAGGCCGCGCGCAAGGGCGGCGCCTGAAGGGCGATCGGCATGGAGCAGCGGACCGAGCAGGACGTATCGCCCTATCGCGTGTTCTCGCGCGCCGAATGGGCGGCCCGCCGCGCCGACACGCCGATGACCTTGCAGCCGGCGGAGATCATGCGGCTGCACTCGGTGCACGACCGCCTCGACATGCAGGAGGTCGAGGAGATCTATCTGCCGCTGTCGCGGCTCCTGTCGATGTACGTCGCGGCGACGCAGCGGCTGTTTCGCGCCCAGCAGGCTTTTCTCGGCACCGAGGAGGCCAAGATGCCCTACATCATCGGGGTCGGCGGCTCCGTCGCGGTCGGCAAATCGACCACGGCGCGCGTGCTGCAGGCGCTGCTCGCCCGCTGGCCCAATGTGCCCAAGGTCGATCTCATCACCACCGACGGCTTTCTGTTTCCCAACGCGGTGCTCGACCGCGAGGGCCTGATGGAGAAGAAGGGCTTTCCCGAAAGCTACGACCTGCCGGCGCTGCTGCACTTTCTCTCCGCCATCAAGGCCGGCCGCCGTCCGGTGCGCGCGCCGGTCTATTCGCACCTTGTGTACGACGTGATCCCCAACGAGTGGATCGAGATCGACCGGCCGGATATTCTGATCGTCGAAGGCCTCAACGTGCTGCAGGCCGGCCGGTTGCCCAGGGACGGCAAGGCGGTGCCCTTCGTCTCCGACTTTTTCGACTTCTCGGTCTATCTCGACGCCGACGAGGACGTGCTGCTGTCGTGGTACGTGACACGCTTTCTGACCTTGCGCGGCACCGCCTTCGCCGATCCGAAGTCTTACTTTCACCGTTACGCGAAATTGTCCGACGCCGAAGCGGTCGCCACCGCGACGTCGATCTGGAACCGCATCAACCTCGTCAACTTGCACGAAAATATTCTGCCGACGCGGCCGCGCGCCGATCTCATCCTGAAAAAGGGCGAGAGCCATGAGGTGGAAGAAGTGGCGCTGCGGCGTTTGTAGTTTCATGTTCCTCACCCTGAGGTGCTCGGCGCGCAGCGCCGAGCCTCGAAGGGCGAGGCCGAGGCGCCCGGGCCTGCATCCTTCGAGG
This sequence comes from Xanthobacteraceae bacterium, assembly GCA_030044555.1. Classification (GTDB taxonomy): domain Bacteria; phylum Pseudomonadota; class Alphaproteobacteria; order Rhizobiales; family Xanthobacteraceae; genus BOG-931. The sequence goes on from JASHVN010000330.1 coordinate 3,435, forward strand.
CTCGCTGCGCTCGCACCTCAGGATGAGGATAACGACCAAGTCACATTATTCTCGCGGCGCATTTTTTTAACTCGCGCCGAAGTCGTGAGCTAACGATGTCAAACAGCCATCGCCGCGATCCCGATCTTCGTCAGATCGCTCCGGCTGTGGAGAGCCAGAGCATCACGATCGGGGCACGGTGTATTTCGTAACCTGGATTGAGCGAAGCGAAGCTACGTTCAACCCGGGCTACAAAATCTTTTAGACTCGCTTCCGGCAATAAAAGGAAGCAGAACGCCGAGAGACGCCGTTCCTCAACCGCTGCACCTTTCAGTGCAGCGCGCGGCTTGCAATCCGCGCTCGCCTCTCGGCGTTCCACTGCGGCTCTCGCCAGGGAGACGTTGGTCCCCAAGGCTCAGCGTCAGGCCATGCTTCCTGAGACTTGGCCGGAGCGTTCGATCCTGTACGGCCGCCCCAACCGGGGGGCGGAGACCTTGCGCCTCTCCACGGGCATTACCCGCGCCGCGCCTGTCCCAGTCCAGCGAGCACCTCGCGCGCCGGTCATAATGCCGGCAGGATGATGCCCAAGCCGCCCGGGAGCAAAGGTGACGAGCCCTTGCCCGCGGGCACCGCAACCTCGCTCCCGCCGGCCGTTGTCAGGCGGCCGGCGTCCTTCACAAAGAGCGAGGTGGCGTGCCTTCTACTGATTGCGAAGCCGCTGTCAAGGATTGTCTCCGATAGCACGACAATGATTTGATCCAGCGGCGCTTTCAGCTCCGCCGCTTGTTTGTGCGCGGCATCAGTCAGCGGGAAATCGTGCGAATCAAAGGATGACACTTCACCTCTCCCCACCGGGGAGAGGTAAGATGTCAAACCCGTTCCATCGCCAGCGAGACGCCCTGGCCGACGCCGACGCACATGGTGGCGAGCGCGCGTTTGCCGCCGCGTTGTTCGAGACCGTGCGCGGCGGTGAGCGCAAGGCGGGCGCCCGACATGCC
>JASHVN010000331.1 GCA_030044555.1 Xanthobacteraceae bacterium
TGGCGCTTGGTGATCGGCTCGACGTCGACCGACAGCTTTTCGGCGATGCGCGCGAAATGTTTGATCGAGCCTGGCGATGACGGCGCCATCTTCTCGTTCGGATCGTACAGCACCGCGAGATCGTACTTGGCGATGGTGCGCGCCTTGGGATCGCGCCATTCGCGCTTAGTGTGATTGTGCAGCGACTCGCGGAAGAACTCGGCTTCGCCGTTGGCGAGCCGGGTCACGGCGCGCGGGCGAATGCGGTCGATCGACAGCCATTCGCCCGGATCGACGATCACTTCCAGCGCCGGGCAGCGGAACCAGTCGAACAACAGCCGGCCAAACGACTCAAAGCGCGCATCGCGCGCAATGCCGAAGCAGATCAGAAGCTTCAGTTCGCTGTCGGGCTGGAAATCGGCGCGCCGGGCGCAGCGGTTGAGCTCATCCTCCAGTTCCGGCAGCGCATGCTCGTAAAGCTTCTGCTCGCGCAGTTCGAGCATGGTCTCCACCGTCGGCACCACGCGGTGGCCGCGCGCCTCGGCGAGCAGCGAGGCGTAGTAGCCCTTCGACTGATACGCATAGGAGCGGGCGAGGTTGACGAGCTTGGGCCGCCCCATATCGAACAAGCGAGGCCGCGCCAGATACTCGCTCGTTGTGATGACCTTGTGGGGGGTCTCGGCGTTGGGCAGATCGCGGGGCTGGTCGACGAGGATGACCCAGCCGGTCATGGGCGGGTCCCTTTCGTGGAGCGGGCGAGATGTATGGGACCGATCATGCCGTCGTAGCCAGCCGGGACGCGGTTAGTCATAGCCGGAAGCAAAACGATTGACGACTGCGCTATGCGCAATGTCCACCATCAAAACCGATTCGCTCATGGGAGTTCAGGCATTCAGGTGACGGCCGAGCGGCTTCTCGAAGCGCAATGCATCGCCGTGGTCGTCGTAATAGTCGCGGTGCTTCCCGAACAGCCGATAACCCGACTTTTCGTAGCGCGCAATAGCGCGCTTGTTGCGCACGTGCACTTCGAGCCGCATGACCCGCCGGCGGCGGCGCTTCGCGGCCTGTTCTGCCGCCGCCAACAGGCGCGGTCCGAGACCGCGTCCACCGGCATGCGGCGCCACCGCAATGGAATAGAGCCGCGCCAGCTGCGAGCGCGGCGGGTAGAGCACGAGCACATAGCCCGCGAGCCCGCCGCTCTCCTCGGCGACGATCAGCGACGCGCGGGGCGACGCGATAAAGTGGCGAAAGCTGCGCCGCGAAACCACGTCGGTGTCAAAGACCGCCAGTTCCAGCGTGACCAAAGCCGCAAGATCGCGCATCCGCCCACGCCGGAGCGTAACCGGGATGGAGCGCGGAATAGACTGCGGGATGGACCCCGCCTGGCGCCGCTTCTTCACGCAGTCCGCCCCTGCTCGATCCTGGCAATTATGGCCTCCAAGAGCTCAAGGCGGTCGGCCTCGCCCGGCGGCTTGTCCCAGCGCAGGCGGCTGATTCGCGGGAATCGCATCGCCAGTCCCGATTTGTGGCGCGTTGAGCGCTGCAGCCCCTCAAAGGCGACTTCCAGCACCAGCCCTTGATCCGGCTCGTGCACGACCTCGCGCACCGGACCGAAGCGCTCGGTGGTGTTGCGGCGGACGAAGCGATCGATCTGGATCAGTTCCTCGTCGGTAAAGCCGAAATAGGCCTTGCCGACGGGGACGAGTTCATCGCCGGTATCGCCGCGGGTCCAGACGCCGAACGTATAGTCGGAATAATACGATGAGCGTTTGCCGTGACCGCGCTGGGCGTACATCAGCACGGCATCGATGATGAACGGCTCGCGCTTCCACTTCCACCATGGACCTTTCGGCCGGCCGGGCAGATAGGGCGCCTCGCGCCGCTTGAGCATGATGCCCTCGACGGCCGCGGCATCCGCGCCCGCTCCCGCCGCCGCCGGGTCCTTGCGCGCGGCCGTAAGCTCCTCCCAATTCGCAAATTCGACAAGCGGCGAAAGATCGATGCGCGGCTCGTTGAGCCGCGCGACAAAGTCCTGCAGCCGTGCGCGCCGCGCGGCGAACGGCAGGATGCGCAAATCTTCCTCGCCGTCGGCGAGAAGATCATAGGCGCGCAGATGCGCGGGAAAATCCGCCAAAAGCTTCGCCGTCACGCTTTTGCGGTTGAGTCGCTGCTGCAGCACGTTGAAGGATTGCACCCGTCCGTCGCGCCGGATCAACAGCTCGCCGTCGATGGCCCCGGGCAGATGCAGCACGTCGATAAGATCGGGAAAGCTTTTGGAAATGTCCTCACCCGTGCGCGAATAAAGCCGCGCGATCGCTCCGCTTTCGCGCCGCGCCGCGACCGCCTGCACGCGGATGCCGTCCCATTTCCATTCGGCCAAAAAATCCGCAGGATCAAGGGCGGCGAGGTTCGTCTCCTCGAGCGCGTGAGCGAGCATCGGCGGCCGAAACGCCACCGGATCGGCGCTCTGTGGTTTTTCCCCGTTGCCTTCCAGCCAGGCGAACAGTTCGACATAGGGTGGCGTGAGGCTCGGCCAGAGCAATTCGACGTCCTGCGCGTCGCCGGCGCCAAGCGCCGCGACCGCGGCCTTGGCGAGACGCGCGGAAGCACCGACCCGCAAGCCGCCGGTCACCAGTTTGATCAGCGCCCAGCGTCCGGTCTCGTCGAGCGCATCAAGCCAGCGCGCCAGTTGCTGCGGCAATTGCGCCTTGCCCAGCGTGGTGAGGGTCTCGACGACGGATGTAAGCGTCAGCTCCCCTCCCCCTTGCGGAGAGGCGGGGCAGCCCATCGCGCTTGCGCGATGGGGACCCCGGTCAGGGGTGGGGATCAGGACGGCTTGCGCGAGCAAAGACGAGTTCTCGTGGGCCCTTTTGCTTTGTTGCGTCGCCTCACGACCCCCCTCCCTACCCTCCCCCGCAAGGGGGGAGGGATCATGCTGAGCGTGCGACGAGGAGGGTGTCGGCCACATCAGCGCGACCGTCTCCGAGAGGTCGCCGACATAATCATAGGAAAGCGCGAACAGCGCCGGATCGGTGCGCTCGGCAATGAGATTGCGAATCAGTCCGGGCTTGGCGTGGGGAAAGCTCAGCGCGCCGGTGAGCGCGGCAAGGGCCCAGCCGCGCTCCGGGTCGGGCGTCGAGCGGAAATACTCGGTCATCAGCCGCAGCTTGCTGTTGCGCGCGGGCTCGTAGGCGAGGCGATCCAAAAGCGCGGCGAAGCGGTTCATTCTCCCGTCTCGTCGTTCGCGGCGGCGTCCGGCTCATCCTCCTCGCCATAACCGACGATATCGAGCGGCCGCGCCTTGAGCCCGTGCGTCGCGCACCAATGCACCAGCGCATCCTCCTGGCCGTGGGTGACCCAGATTTCGCCGGCGCCGGTCGCCGCAACCGTGGCGGTCAGTCCATCCCAATCGGCATGGTCGGAAATAACCAGCGGCAGTGAGACACCTTGTTGGCGCGCCCGCGCCCGCACGCGCATCCAGCCGGACGCGAAGGCATTGACCGGATCGGGGAAGCGGCGCGCCCAGAGATCGGTCAGCGCCGACGGCGGGCAAAGCGTCATAGTGCCGGCAAGCTCAGCCTTGGCGGCCCCACGCACGGGACGCAACTCGCCAAGCGCGATGCCGCGGCTCTCATAGTAGTGGGTGATGCTTTCCATGGCGCCGTGCAGATAAATCGGACTGGCGTAGCCGGCCGCGCGCAACAGCGCGATCACGCGCTGGGCCTTGCCGAGCGAGTAGGCGCCGACGAGATGCGCGCGCTCGGGAAACAAAGCGACCGAGCGCAGGAGCTTGGCGATCTCGCCGCCGGGATCGCCATGGCGGAACACCGGCAGCGCAAACGTCGCCTCGGTGATGAAGACGTCGCAGCGCACGAGTTCGAACGGCGCGCAGGTCGGATCGGCAATGTCTTTGTAATCGCCCGAAGCGACGATACGCAGCCCCCCGGCCTCGACCGCGATCTGCGCCGAACCGAGCACGTGGCCTGCCGGATGAAACGTCACCGTGGCCCCGTCCAACGTGAGGCTCTCGCCGTAGCGGATCGCTTGCGTCGCGCCGGCGAAATTCTCGCCATAGCGCAGCCGCATCAGGTCGAGCGTTTCCTGCGTCGCCAGCACCGCGCCGTGGCCGGCGCGGGCGTGGTCGGAATGGGCGTGCGTGATCAGCGCCCGCGCTACCGGCCGTGTCGGATCGATGTGAAAACCGCCGCATTTGCAAGAAATGCCGGCCGGCGTCAGGGCCAGAATATCTTCGGGACGCATGGGACATACATAAACCGTGGGCGTCATTCCGGAAGCCGCGAAGCCCTATCCGGAATCCATAATCCGTCTCCTTGCAATGCTTTCGCAGTCAGTTGTTATGGATTCCGGGCTCGCGCCGCGCGCGCCCCGGAATGACCCAGGCATGACCGATACCGGCCCGCTCTTTGTCTCCTCCGGCGACCTCATCGCCGACCGGCGCTACAAATGGGCGCTCGACCATGTAGCGCAGGGCGATCTTGCCGGTGCCGCCGACATCCTGGCGCAGACGATCGAACTCGCGCCCAGCTTTGCCACGGCGTGGTTCGCGCTCGGCGCCATCCGCGACCAGCTCGGCGACCACGACGGCGCCGTCGCTGCATTCGAGAAGGCCCGCGAAGCCGACCCGGATGATTATCACGGCGCGCGGCTGCAGCTCGCACGCCTTCATGCCGGCGAGGCCACGCCGGCGATGACACAGACCTATGTCCGCCGGCTCTTCGACCAATACGCCGCGCGCTACGATACGGCGCTGACCGAACGCCTCGCCTATCGGGGGCCGGCGCTGTTGCGCGACGCCGTCGATCTGGTTCTGCGCGAGGCGGGGCGTCCGCTGCACTTTGGCGTGATCCTTGATCTCGGCTGCGGCACCGGGCTCGCGGGCGCTGTGTTTCGTCCGTTCGCCGGCCGGCTCGTCGGGATCGATCTTTCGCCCGCCATGGCCGCACAGGCGGAAGCCAAAGGCGTCTATGACCGTCTCGTCACCGCCGATCTGGTGGAGGCCCTGGCAAAAGAGGCTGCGGGCGACACGAAATATGATGCGACGTATGATTTGGCGATCGCCGCCGACGTCTTCGTCTATGTGAACGATCTCGCACCAATCGTCGCCGGCGTTACGCGCGTGCTCGCGCGCGACGGTCTGTTTGCTTTCACGGTCGAGACCCACGCGGGTGACGGCGTGAAGCTGTTGCCGACACTGCGTTACGCCCACGGCGAGGCTTATGTGCGCCGGGTGCTGGCAGAGGCCGGGTTTGCGATAGTTCATCTCGCCAAATCGCCCGTGCGCACGGAGAGGGGCGCGCCGGTCGACAGCTTGGTCGTGGTCGCGCAGCCCTCGACCGCAACCTCCTTGGCGGCTAGATCTTGATCCAATTCGATTGAATCGGATCAAGATCTAGTTTTCTCCTTTGTGCATGATCTTATCCGAAAACCGGTTTCCACTTTTCGGGATCATGCACTAGTTCTGGCGGGTGACCGTTCTCGAACGCACCGCTGTTTTGCCGGAACCGTTCGCGCGCTGGTTCGCCGGCCGCGGCTGGACGCCCCGTGCCCATCAGCTTGAGCTTTTGGCGAAGGCGCGCGCCGGCCGCTCGGTTCTGCTGATCGCGCCGACCGG
>JASHVN010000332.1 GCA_030044555.1 Xanthobacteraceae bacterium
GCATCGGCATACGCGCCGCCCGGCGCGCCACTGCCCAGGATCACGAAGAACAACAGGCCGATAAGCGCAACGCCAAGCGCGTTGCCCACCTGCAATGTCGTGGTGACGACGCCTGCGCCCGCGCCGGCCTCCTCCGCCGCCAGTCCGGCGATCACCGTGCCCACCAGCGGACTTAAGCCGAAGCCGTTGCCGAGCCCGGCAATGAACAAAGCCGGCGCCAATTCAAAACCGTGCAGACGCGCGCCAGCCGAGAAAACGGTCGTCGCCGTCGCCAAAAGCCCGAAAGCGCCGAGGACGTAACCCACCGTGAGCACCTGCCGGCCGAGGAGCGGAATAATCCGGGGCGCGGCGAGCGACGTGATGAAGAATCCGATGGCCGTCGGCGTATAGGTCATTCCCGATTGCAGCGCCGAAAATCCGAGCCCGACCTGCAGATAGAGCGCCAGCGTAAACAGGTAGCCGGCATAGGATGCCATGAACAAAGCCGCGATCGGCACGCCGAACGCAAAGCTCCTGTCCGCGAACAAATGCATCCGGACCAGCGGCCGGCCACCGCGCACAGCAAAGCGGCGTTCGTACCAGATAAACGCTGCGAACACCGGAAAGGCGGCAACCAGGCTCGCCGTCATCCATAGCGGCCACCCCAGTTCGCGGCCTTCGAGCAGCGGCACGATCAGAAGCAGCAGCGCCGTGGTCACCAGCGCGACACCACCCCAGTCGAGACCGACCCTGTCGGTGTGCTCATCCCTCGGCAGGATGAAGGCTGCTGCGATGATCGTCGCCAGCGCCAGCGGCACATTGACCAGAAAGATCGGCCGCCATTCCAGCTGCCAGATGTTCAGCGCAATGATAGTGCCGCCGAGAATCTGCCCGGCGACGGCAGCGATGCCGATGACCGAACCGAAAATGCCCAGCGCCTTGGCGCGCTCGTCGTCGACGAAATTGACTTGGATGATAGCGAGCACTTGCGGATACATCAGCGCGCCGCCGATCCCCTGCACGGCACGCGCGCCGATCAGGATTTCGCTCGTCGGCGCCAGGCCGCACGCCGCGGACGCTGCGGCGAAGACCAAGAGCCCGAGCATGAACAAACGCCTGCGGCCGTAATTGTCGCCAAGCCGGCCGCCGGTCACGAGCAGACACGCATAGGTGAGCGTATAGGCCGAAACCACGAACTCGATCTCGCCGAAACTTGCGCCGAGGTCGGCACGGATCGACGGGATCGCGACATTGACGATGGCGACGTCGAGCACCGCCATGAAGGTGCCCATCAGCACCACGCCCAGCACCAGCCAGCGCCGTGTTTCTGTCATGCTCCGCTCCAGTGGGCAGTGCGGAATGCTAGGAGGCCGCACCGCCGATGTCACGCCAAGGCGGAGTCAAGGAAATAGCCCTGGCGCAGCCTGAGCGACACCAAATACCGCGGCGGTGCTCGGTTAAGAGGCCGCTTCCAGCTCGGGCACGCGGCCATGCAGGGTTTCCGGAACCGGCAGGCCGAGATTGCCGCGCAACGTCGCGCTCTCGTATTCGGTGCGGAAGAGTCCGCGCCGCTGCAGCTCCGGAATGACGCCGTCAACGAAATCGTTCAGGCCGCCGGGAAAATACGGCAGGATGACGTTGAAGCCGTCGGCGGCATGCTCGTCGAACCAAAGCTGCATCGTATCGGCGATCTGCGCGGGGGTTCCCACCACTTCGAGATGGCCGCGCGCGCCGGCGAAGCGCTGGTAAAGCTGGCGGATTGTGAGATTTTCCCGTTTCGCCATTTCGACCACCACGTCGGCGCGGCTGGCGACCACGTCGTTCTTCGGCAGTTCTGGCAGCGGGCCGTCGAGCGGATAGCCGGAAAGATCGAAGCCGATGCGGCGCGACAGCAAACCGAGCCCGACGTCAGGATGGATGAGATCCTGCATGCGCGCGTATTTTTCCTTGGCTTCCGCTTCGGTGCGGCCGACGGTGACGGCCAATCCCGGCAAAATCTTCAGGTGGTCGGGATTGCGGCCATATTTCGCCATGCGGCCTTTGACGCCGGCATAAAACGCCTTGCCGCCTTCGAGCCGCGACTGCGCAGCGAACACCACCTCGGCGGTTTCGGCGGCGAGCTCCATGCCGTCATCGGAAGCGCCGGCCTGCACCAATACCGGCTGGCCCTGCGGCGAGCGCGGCACGTTGAGCGGGCCGCGCACGTCGAAATATTTGCCGTGATGATCGAGCACATGCATCTTGTCGGGGTCGAAGAACACGCCGGAGGCGCGGTCGCGCACGAAGGCATCTTCATCCCAGCTGTTCCAAAGTCCGATCACGACTTCGGCGAACTCGCGCGCACGGCGATAGCGCTCGGCCTTGGGCGGGTGCGCGACGCGGCCGAAATTCTGCGCCTCGGTTTCGTTGCCCGACGTGATCAAGTTCCAGCCGGCGCGGCCCTCGCTGACGATATCGAGCGAGGCGAATTTACGCGCCAGCGCGAACGGCTCCTCATAGGTGGTGCTCGCGGTACAGACGAGCCCGATGTTCCGGGTAAAGCCGGCGAGCGCCGCCATCTGGGTGAACGGCTCGATCCAGGCGACGTAATGCATGCGATGCAGGCCGTCGGGATGGGTTGTCCACGCGCTCTGCGTATCGGCCGAAAACATCATGTCGAAACGGCCGCGTTCGGCCGTCTGTGCCATTTCGACGAAGCGCTGGAAGTTGACGCCGGCATCGGCGTGCGAATCGGGGTGGCGCCATGACGCGACATGGTGGCCGACCGGCCGCACGAACAGGCCGAGCTTCATATGATGTGCCGTGTTGTTCATGGTCATTTGCATCGTATGTTTCCTTCCCGATCGCGTCATACCAACAGATGCCAAGCGGCAAATCAACACGATACGATCGATCCGCGCCGTCGCGCTTGCGGCAGGCGCCGGCGGTTCGACGACAGCGAGAAGTCAGAAGGAAGAGAAAGGCCATGCTTCCCCCGCGGTTAGAGCTCCTATTCACCTTGACCGGCACCGTCGCAGCCCCAATTGAAATCGGCGCGACGCCATCAGGTCTGCGACGGATTTTTCCGATCCATGGAGGCACTTTCGAAGGCCCGAAGTTGCGCGGCAAACTATTGCCCGGCGGGGCGGACCACATGCTGGCGCGGTCTGATGGGGTTCTCTTACCGGATGTCAGAGTGACGCTTGAAACCGATGACGGCCATCCGATTCTGATGAGCTATAACGGTCTCCGTCACGGCCCGCCTGAAGTGATGGATCGCCTCGCGCGCGGCGAGTCTGTCCAGCCGTCGGAATACTATTTTCGCATCGCGCCACGCTTCGAAACCGGGTCAGAGAAGTACGGCTGGCTCAATCGTATCCTCGCGATTGGAACGGGACATCGCCTCGCGGCGGGACCCGTTTACGATGTTTACGAGGTCTTGTGAGGCGCGGCCCTTATTTCTTTCCAGATACCTCCGCAAGTCTCATGCCCTTGCGCCCATTCGCTACCCCATCGGCGCCCACAGCACCTGATCGATGCGCGAGGCGCCCGTCGCCAGCATGACCAGGCGGTCGAGACCGAGCGC
>JASHVN010000333.1 GCA_030044555.1 Xanthobacteraceae bacterium
GCGTTCGGCATGCTGCTCGGCTTCATGTTCTGCTCGGCGTGGCTGGGATCGATGAACATGACCATCTTCCTCTACACCGCCGAGATTTATCCGACGCGCATGCGCGCGCTCGGTGTCAGTTGGGGAAGCTTTTGGCTGCGCGCGGCCGCGACGGTCGGCCCGCTCATCGTCGGCTTCGTGCTGCCGCGCTACGGCATCAGCGGCGTGTTTCTGACGTTCTCGATCTTCGCCATTATCGGCTGCATCGCCGCAACGTTCATGATCGAGACCAGGCGCCGCGTGCTGGAGGAGGTTTCGCCTTAGAGCATGATCATGCAAACTTCGGAATAGGAACACTGAGCGTGATGATTTTAGGTTTGGCAGAGACCGTCATGGCCGGACTTGTTCCGGCCATCCACGTCTTTGTTTTGGTGCGGCATTAAGACGTGGATGCCCGCGTCGGGGTCCCCATCGCGCGATGCGCGATGGGGTGCCTCGTCAAGCGCGGGCATGACGATTCAATCAAAATCTCATCCCGCTATAGACGCAGCAGGCCTTCACCGCGCCGCGCGGCGTTGCAACGGCACGACCGCTGAGACCTGGCTCTTGCGGCTCGCGCGCGCCGCGACTTCGAGCATGAGACCGAGGCTCTGGAAGTGCTTGCGCACCACGGCGCTGGCGGCGCGGCCGTCGCGCTTGCGCAAGGCGCGCAGCAACGCGCGATGCTGCTCGAGGTGGCGCGGGTCGTAGAAGCTGTTGTGCTTCGGCGAGACGTTCGACAGCCGCGCGCCCTGCGCCTGATTGAACATCGCGACCAGTAGCGGATTGCGGGCGCCAGCGAGGAAGAGGCCGTGAAAGGAATCGTGCGCGCTCTTGGCGGCACCCAGGTCCTTGCGGGCGATCGCGCCCTCGAGCGCGGCGAGAGCGTCCTCCATGGCGGTGAACTCGGCGGCCGACAGGCGGGCCGCGGCAAGCTCGGCGCACTTCTGCGCGATGTGCGAGCGCACGTCGTTGGCGATCGGCGCCGCTTCGAGGATCACGCTCTCGTCGAACAAACCCTTGCCGCCGGGCGCGGCCGCGGTGACGATGACCCGCCGGCCGGCCGCCTTTTCGACATAGCCGAGCCCGTGCAGCACGCGCAGCGCCTCGCGCACCGAATTGCGGCTGACGCCGAGCATGGCGGCAAGCCGCGTCTCGGGCGGCAGCGCGTCGCCGGGGCCGAGCCGTTCGGCCTCGATCAGCCGGCAGATTTCCTGCGCCGCCTGGGTGATGACGCTGTCGCGCCGGATGGGGGCTGGGTCGTAAGCCATTGTTCAACAATCCTACAGTAGAATATTCATGCAGTCGGCTCATTCCCTCTTGACCGCACGGTGCAGTCGTAGTCATCTAGGGCGGGTTCGACAAGCGGATTTCGACAGCTGATGTCCACAGCTGAATCCCACAGCGATCATGGAGCACGCCGATGAAGAAGCTCGTTCTGGAAACGACCGCCCCGTTCCAAGGCCTGCCGGAACTGGTCGCCTATGACGAAGGCCTGTTCGCCAAAGAGGGCCTCGACATCGAGTGGGCCGACCGCGAAGCCGGCGTCGAGAAGAAGGTCGAGGTCAACATCACCTCGCCCAAGGGCGTGAATCCCTTCGCCAGCCACGGCAAGCTCCTGGAGCAGGGCAAGGCCGACATGTACAACGCCTGCGAATGGGGCAATTACTGCCGCGTCCAGGACACCGACCAGAACAGCCGCCAGCTCGGCCGCCGCGCCATCATCGCCTATTCGGCGCTCGTGGTGCGTGGCGACTCCCCGGTCTACACCCCGCAGCAGATGGCGAACCGGCTGATCGGCCTGCCGTTCTACTTCGGCACCCATTACATCGCCCTGCACATGCTGGAAGGCTTCGTGCCGCGCGAGATGATCAAGGTCTGCCGCGCGCCGAACGGCTCGCGCTATCGCCTCGATGCGCTGATGAACGGTGAGATCGAAGCGACCACGCTGACTGAGCCGCACATCACATTGGCCGAGAAGAAGGGCTGCCGCACCATTTGCTCGGCGTTCTTCCACGGTACCGAGGTCGCCTCCAACCGCGTCGATGCCGAAACCTACGCCGCGTTCAATCGCGCGGTGCGCGAGGCGGTGCGCCGCATCAATGCGAATAAGAGCGCGTACATGCACTATTTCATCGACTATTACGCCAAGAAGGATCCGGAGATCGCGGCGCTCAAGGTCGCGGATCTGCGCGAAAGCCGGCTCGTGGTTTGCGATCCGGCGCCGATCCCGGCGGACGAATTGCAGCGCACCTACGATTGGCTCAAGAGCTGGGACATGCTGGAAGAGACCGCCTCGCCGCTGCAGCTCATCAATGCGCAGGTGCAGAACTACGCGCATCAGACCGCAGCGGAGTAAAAGCTACGGCGACGGAGTAGAAGCTCAAGTCCGCCTCATCCTGAGGTGCTCGGCGCCATAAGGTCGTTCACGCGCATCTTCGACGCGCTATGGTGCCGGGCTTCGAAGGACGAGGCGGCCTGGGCATGGCAGCATCCTTCGCGACGCCCGCTTTCGCGGACTCCTCAGGATGAGGGGCGTTAGACCGCCCGAAATCGAGGGCTCCCAATGCGCAATGGACACGCGGACGAAATCGCCAGCCTGATCGAGCCTGGGCGTGTGCATCGCCGCGTCTATGCCGATCCCGACCTGTTCGAACTGGAGATGGAGCGCATCTTTGGCCACGCGTGGCTTTTCGTCGGCCATTCCAGCCAGGTGCCAAACCCGGGTGATTACGTCACCACCGAGCTTGGCCGGCAGCCGGTGATCATGGTGCGCCACCGCGACGGCTCGGTGCAGGTGCTGCTCAACCGCTGCACCCACCGCGGCGCCAAGGTGGTAAACGAACGGCGCGGCCATGCGCAGCGGCTGGTCTGCTGCTATCACGGCTGGGCGTTCGACACCGACGGCAAGCTCGTGACCGTTCCGGTGTCCGAAGGCTGCGGCGAGGGCTTCGACCAGGGCGCGCTCGGGCTCGCACACGCCCCACGCTTCGGCGAATATCGCGGCTTCGTGTTTGCGAGTCTCGCCCAGAATGGTGCGAGCTTCGAGGACCATATCGGGCCGATCAAGGGCAATATCGACGATCTAGTCGACCGCGCCCCTGATGGCACGCTCGCGCTCGATGCCGGCATGCACCGCTACGTCTACAACGGCAACTGGAAACTGCAGGTCGAGAACGTGCTCGATTCTTATCATGTGCCGTTCGGCCACGCCTCGACGGTCAACAAACAGGGCGTGCAGTTCGCGCGCCGCGAAGGCGACCAGAAAGGCGCCGCCGTCATCGAGACGGAGAAGAAGCAGACCGCCGCGTCCTGGAAGGACCGCAAGAGCTTCATTGCCGGCAACGGCCACGGCTGG
>JASHVN010000334.1 GCA_030044555.1 Xanthobacteraceae bacterium
CGGATCGGTCATCAGATCGGCGCCCAACAGGCCACCGTCTTGCAGGCCAAAGCGCAGCTCGCTTCGGCGCAGGCTGCGGCCAAGCGCTGGGATCTGGAACTGTCGCGGCAGGAATATCTGGTGGCGACGGATTCCTCCAGTCAGCAGATACTCGAGCAGACACAAGCCAGCCACGACCAGGCGGCCGCTGCCGTGCAGTCCGCCCAGGCAGCGCTGGAATCCGCAACTGCAAACGTTGCGGTGCTCCAGGGTCAGCAGCAGGAGGCGATCGACATGCTCGCCGAGCTGAAAACCGCCCTCGCCAAGGCCGAGCGCGATTTGTCGTTCACAATCATTCGCGCCCCGATCGACGGCGTGGTCGGCAATCGCGCGGTGCAGGTCGGCGACTACCTGCAGCCGGGCCAGCGCCTGGCAAGCCTCGTTCCGCTCAACAAAGTTTATGTCGACGCCAACTTCAAGGAGACGCAGCTTCCTGAGCTTGAGCCCGGCGAGCCTGTCTCGATCGCGGTCGACGCCCTGCCTGAGCACAACATTCGCGGCACGATCGAGAGCATCTCACCGGCCTCCGGCGCTGTGTTCTCGCTGCTGCCGCCGGACAATGCGACCGGCAATTTCACCAAGATCGTGCAACGGCTCCCGGTGCGCATCCGCGTGCCGGAAGCTGTCGCCAGCGAGCGCCTGCTGCGCCCAGGAATGTCCGTCGTGGTGAGCGTCAATACCAAAGATACCTCACCCACCGAGACCGGCACGATTCACAACGCGTCCGCCGAGTGAGCGCCGAGGTTCGCGCCATGTCATCTGCAGCGACACCGGCGAGCGGCGGCGCCCCGCTCGCCATTCCGGCAGACGTCGACCGCATTGACCCGAGAAGGCTCCTGGCATTTCTCGCCATGTGCTTCGGCATGTTCATGGCGTTCCTCGACATCCAAGTGGTGTCGGCGTCGCTTGCGGAAATCCAGGCCGGCTTGGCCGCTTCGAGCGACGAGATCACCTGGGTGCAAACGTCCTATCTGATGGCCGAAGTAGTCGCGATCCCGCTGTCCGGCTTCCTCTCGCGCGCGCTCGGCACCCGCATCATGTTCGCGGCCGCCGCCGGCGGCTTCACCTTCGCCAGCCTGATGTGCGGCTTTACCGCGTCGATGAACGAGATGATCGTCTGGCGCGCCATCCAGGGTTTCATCGGCGGCGGCATGGTGCCGACGGTGTTCGCCTCCGCCTACATCATCTTTCCCCGCTCGCGCATGGCCGTGATCACGCCGCTGATCGGCCTGGTGGCGACGCTGGCGCCGACCATCGGCCCGACCGTCGGCGGCTATCTGACCGACGCCCTGTCGTGGCATTGGCTATTCTTCGTCAACGTCGTGCCGGGCATCGTGGTGACGCTTGCCGCAATCTTGCTGATCGACTTCGATAGACCGGATTTCAAGCTGTTCGAGACGTTCGACTGGATCGGCCTCATCTTCATGGCACTGTTCCTCGGCGCGCTCGAATACGTGCTTGAAGACGGGCCGCGTTACGATTGGCTCGACGACCCCACGATCGCGCTGATGGCAGTCGTCTCCGCTTCCTCGGCGGTGATCTTCCTCGTGCGCGTCCTGACGGCGCGCAATCCGATTGTCGACCTGCGGACGTTTGTCGATCGCAACTTCGCGGTCGGCAGCATGTTCTCCTTTGTGCTCGGCATCGGCCTGTACGGCCTGAACTATCTCTATCCGGTCTATCTCAGCGCGATCCGCGGCTATGACGCGCTGATGACCGGCAAGGTCATGTTCATATCCGGTGCAGCGATGTTTCTTTCCGCGCCGCTGGTCGGGCGGCTGGTGACGAAGATTGATCCGCGCACGATGCTCGCCCTCGGCTTTCTGATCTTCGCGCTCAGCAATTGGCGATTGACCTCGATCACCAGCGACTGGGACTTTGCGCAAGTGTTCGTGCCGCAGGTGCTGCGCGGCGTCGGCCTGATGTTCGCCATCGTGCCGATCACCAATCTGGCGCTGGGTACACTGCCGTCCGAACGGCTGAAAAACGGCTCGGGCCTGTACAACCTGACGCGCAATCTCGGCGGCGCCGTCGGGCTTGCCGCGCTCAATACGCTGCTTGACGATCGCATGGACCTTCATTTCGCCCGCCTGCATGACGCTATCACGTGGTCGCGAGAACCGGTGCGGGAGATGCTGAACGGCCTTGCCGCGCACATCCCGGGGCCGGACGCGCAGGCCATGGCGCTCAAGCAGCTTTTCATGATCGTGCATCAGCAAGGCGTCGTCATGGCCTTCGCCGACGTGTTCCTGGTGCTCTGCCTGCTGTTTGCGGCGTTCGCGCCGCTGGTGGTGATGATGCGCCGGCCTGCGCCTGCAGCGGCTGACGTGGGAGCGCATTAGACCGACTCGATTGGATCGAACCAACGGTCAGTAAATGAACCGCCGGCACGCCGTCGCGTCCTTTTCCGATAAAAGCAGGACGTCAAGAGCAGACTCGCTGCGCGGCGCTGCAGGTAATGCCCAATTTGATAAGGTAGAATTCTCTTGCGATCGCTCAGTGCCGTCGATCGCGACGGCCCACTCCGGCTTTCACGGGACTGGTTCTAATCCAGCGCGACGCACTCAAGATCTGGCGCCGGCTTGGAGCTGAAAGCCTGGTCCGGCAGAGAACGCCGCGCGCATAATCAGCCGGCACGCCGTTTGCCGTAGCCTCCCGCCGTCGGCGTCTGAATGATGATGGCCTCGCCGGCATCCACCAACGTGGCGTCGGCGCCTTTCAGCCGTTCCATCCGCCCGTCGTTGCGCCGCACCCAGTTCTCGCCGATCTGGCCGTCCTCGCCGCCGCCAAGACCGAACGGATGGATGCGGCGGTGACCGGAGAGAATGGTGTATTCCATCTTCTGCAAGAACCGGATGGTGCGGATGACACCGTCGCCGGCATTCCATTGCCCACGCCCGCCCGAGCCTTTGCGGATGTGGAAATCCTCCAGCACCACCGGGTAGCGGAATTCCAGAATCTCCGGATCGGTGAGCCGCGTGTTGGTCATGTGCGTGTGCACGGCGTCGGTGCCGGGAAAGCCGGGACCGGCCGGGGAGCCGGAGCAGATCGTCTCGTAATACTGATATTTGTCGTTGCCGAAATTGACGTTGTTCATGGTGCCCTGGGCGCCCGCCATGGCGCCGAGCGCGCCGAACAATGTGTCGGTGACCATCTGCGACACTTCCACATTGCCGGCGACGACCGCCGCCGGATAGCGCGGCGCCAGCATCGAATTCGCCGGGATAGCGATGTGGATCGGCCGCAGGCAGCCGGCATTCATCGGAATGTCGTCGTCGACCATGACGCGGAACACGTAGAGCACCGCGGCGCGCGTCACCGGCTCCGGCGCATTGAAATTGGTCCCCTGCTGCGGCGAGGTGCCGGTGAAATCCACGATCGCCTCGCGTTTTTTCTTGTCGACCGTGATCCGCACCGCGACAACGTTGCCCTGATCCGCCTCGTAGCGAAACGCGCTGTCGTGCAGCCGGTCGATCACCCGGCGCACGCTTTCGTCGGCATTGTCCTGCACGTGCCGCATGTAGGCGTGCACGACGTTGAGGCCGAATTCGGCGACCATCTTGCGCATCTCGTGCGCGCCCTTTTCATTGGCGGCGATCTGCGCCTTCAGGTCGTTGATGTTCTGCACTGGGTTGCGTGCCGGATATTTGGCGTTGGTGAGCAGGTCATAGAGCGCGGCCTCGCGGAATTTGCCGCGATCGACCAGCTTGAAATTGTCGATGTAGATGCCTTCCTCGTCGATGGTTGTGGCGATCGGCGACATCGAGCCCGGCGCAATGCCGCCGATGTCGGCGTGATGCCCGCGCGAGGCGACCCAGAACAGAATTTTCCGCCGCGCGCTGTCAAATACCGGCGTGCAGACGGTGAGATCGGGAATATGGGTGCCGCCGTTGTACGGCGCATTGATCAGATAGGAATCGCCCGGTTTGATTCGGCCCTTGTTCTCGCGAATAATGGTTTCGACGGCGCGATCCATGGAGCCGAGATGCACCGGCATGTGCGGCGCGTTGGCGACCAGCGAGCCGTTCGGATCGAACATCGCGCAGGAGAAGTCGAGCCTCTCCTTGATATTCACCGAATAGGCGGTGTTCTGCAGCGCCACGCCCATCTGCTCGGCGATCGACATGAAGAGATTGTTGAACACTTCCAGCATGACCGGATCGGCATGGGTGCCGATGGCGCGCGCGCGTTTGAGCTTCTCCACCCGCCGCAGCACCAGGTGATTCTTCGCCGTCACTTCCGCCTGCCAGCCGTGCTCCACGACCACCGTTTGATGCCGCTCGATGATGATCGCCGGGCCTTTGACCTTGTGCCCGGCCGACAGCGTCTCGCGCGCGTATACGAGCGCGCGTTGCCATTTGCCGTTGGAGAAGAAGCGCGTGCGCCGGGCCGGTGCCGGCAGCTTGGCGCGCGTGGCCTTGCGGGCCTTTTCCTTAAATGTCGCGCCGCCGCCGACCGCCTCGACCGACACCGCCTCGATCACCAGTTCTTTGCTGCGGTCGATGAAGCCGAACTGCGCCTTGTGGGCGCGCTCGAAGGCTGATTTCATCTTGCCAAGCGAGACCAGCGCCGCCGGCGCGGTTCGTCCCCTCCCGCGGCGGGGAAGAGGTGACGTTTTAGTGGCTGCCGCCTCGACGATCAGCGGCGTGTCGGTTCCGGCGTAGCGAATGTGCGCACGCACATGCAGTCGAATCTTGTCCGGTGCGACGCCCTGGCTTTCCACTTCGACAATCGCGTCCTTGGCGAGCTTGCCGGCCACGTTCGCCAGCGTTGCCCGGGCCTTTTCGCTGAAGGTCTCTTCGATCGCCTGCTGGCGCACGCTGCGGATATCGGCGAGCCCCATCCCATAGGCGGAAAGAAGCGACGAGAGCGGATGAATGAGCACGCTGGTCATGCCGAGTGCGTCGGCGACCAGGCACGCGTGCTGACCGCCGGCGCCGCCGAAGCAGTTGAGGGCGTAGCGGGTCACGTCGTAGCCGCGCTGCACCGAAATCTT
>JASHVN010000335.1 GCA_030044555.1 Xanthobacteraceae bacterium
TTCGGTGAGTTCGCGCCGACGCGCTCGTTCTACGGCCATTCGTCGGATCGCAAGGCCAAGCGCAGCAGCGGCGGACCTTCGGGCGGCGCGCCGTCCGGCGGCGGTTCGGCGCCGGCAGCGTCCGCGGGCGGCGGTTCGTGAGGCGGGGAGAAGGATCATGAGCAAAAAGGGCCGCGAGCGCGCGCTCTCCGACAACGAGGCCAAGGCCGTCTCGCGCATGCTGCGCGTGAGTCCGCAGAAGCTGAACCTTCTGGCGCAGCTCATCCGCGGCAAGAAGGTTGCGACCGCGCTCGCCGACCTCGAGTTTTCGCGCAAGCGCATCGCCCGCGACGTGAAGAAGTGCCTGGAATCGGCAATCGCCAATGCCGAGAACGATCACGATCTCGACGTCGACGATCTGGTCGTCGTGCAGGCGCATGTCGGCAAGGCGATGGTGATCAAGCGCCACATGCCGCGCGCGCGCGGCCGCGTGGGGCGGATTTTCAAGCCGTTTTCGCACCTCACCATCGTGGTGCGCGAAGTCGAAGCCGCGGCGAATTAAGGGACGCGGCAGGAGAAGGCCAGCAGGAATAGGCCAACAGGAATAGGTCATGGGTCAGAAAGTCAATCCGGTCGGGCTTCGTCTCGGCATCAACCGTACCTGGGATTCGCGCTGGTATGCGGGCAAGGCCAGCTACGGCTCGCTGCTGCACGAGGACATGGAAATCCGCAAGGCGCTGATGGCCGAACTCAAGCAGGCCGCGGTGTCCAAGATCGTGATCGAGCGCCCGCACAAGAAATGCCGGGTCACCATCCACTCGGCGCGTCCTGGCGTGGTCATCGGCAAGAAGGGCGCCGACATCGAGAAGCTGCGCCGCAAGGTGGCGGCGCTGACCGACAGCGACGTGGTCATCAACATCGTCGAAATCCGTAAGCCCGAGCTTGACGCGCAGCTGGTCGCCGAATCGATCGCCCAGCAGCTTGAGCGCCGCGTCGCGTTCCGCCGCGCCATGAAGCGCGCCGTGCAATCGGCGATGCGGCTCGGCGCCGGCGGCATCCGCATCAATTGCTCGGGCCGGCTCGGCGGCGCCGAGATCGCGCGCATGGAATGGTACCGCGAGGGCCGCGTGCCGCTGCACACGTTGCGCGCCGATGTCGATTACGGCGTCGCCACCGCGTTCACCACCTACGGCACCTGCGGCGTGAAGGTGTGGATCTTCAAGGGCGAGATCATGGAGCACGACCCCATGGCCCAGGACAAGAAGATGGCCGAGGGCGATGCCGGTCGTCCGCGGCGCGAAGCAGCGTGAACGAGCACAGCACAGAGAACAGATGAGTTAGGGCGTCCGCCATGCTGCAACCAACACGAACCAAATTCCGCAAGGCGCACAAGGGCCGTATCAAAGGCATTGCCTCGAGCGGCGTCGACCTTGCGTTCGGCGAGTTCGGGCTCAAAGCGCTCGAGCCCGACCGCATCACCGCGCGGCAGATCGAGGCTGCGCGCCGTGCGCTGACGCGGCACATGAAGCGTGCCGGCCGCGTCTGGATCCGCGTCTTCCCCGACGTGCCGGTGTCGAAGAAACCGCTCGAAGTGCGCATGGGCTCGGGCAAGGGCGCGCCGGAATTCTGGGCCGCCCGGATCAAGCCCGGCCGCATCCTGTTCGAGGTCGACGGCGTGCCGACACAGATCGCCAAGGAGGCGCTGACGCTCGCCGCGGCCAAGTTGCCGATCAAGACCCGCTTCATTCAGCGCATCAGCGAGTAACGTCATGAAATCGGCCGACATCAAAACCATGACGATCGATCAGATCGACGATGAAGTGCTCAAGCTGAAAAAGGAGCAGTTCAATCTGCGATTTCAGCGCGCCACCGGGCAGCTTGAAAACACTGCACGTGTGCGCGAAGTGCGGCGCGACATCGCGCGGCTGAAGACCTTCGCGCAGCAGAAGCGCGCCGGCGCGGCAAGGAGTTGAGAGGTTTATCGAGATGCCCAAGCGGACCCTGCAAGGTGTCGTCGTCAGCGACAAGCAGAGCAAGACCCTGGTCGTGCGCGTCGAGCGCCGTTACACGCATCCGTTGTTCAAGAAAACGGTGCGCCGCTCGAAGAAATACTACGCGCATGATGAGAACAACGAATACAAGGTCGGCGACATGGTGTGGATCGAAGAGCACCGGCCGATTTCCAAGCTCAAACGCTGGGCGGTGGTGCGCGGCGAAAAGCGGCCAGTGTCCTAAGCGCGGCGGCCGGAACGAAGGTGAATGGGGTAGCCCATGATTCAGATGCAAACCAATCTCGACGTGGCGGACAATTCCGGCGCGCGCCGCGTCATGTGCATCAAGGTGCTGGGCGGCTCTAAGCGCAAATACGCCACCATCGGCGACGTCATCGTCGTCTCGGTGAAGGAGGCGATCCCGCGCGGCCGGGTGAAGAAGGGCGACGTGATGAAGGCGGTCATCGTCCGCGTCGCCAAGGACATCAAGCGCCCGGACGGTTCGATCATCCGCTTCGACCGCAACGCCGCGGTGCTGATCAATCCGCAGATGGAGCCGGTGGGCACGCGCATTTTCGGACCGGTGCCGCGCGAACTGCGCGCCAAGAACCACATGAAGATCATTTCGCTAGCGCCTGAGGTGTTGTGATGGCGGCGAGACTCAAAAAGGGCGACAAGGTCGTCGTCATTACCGGCCGCGACAAGGGCCGCACCGGCGAGATCATCGAGATGCGCCGCACCGAAGGGCGCGCGCTGGTGCGCGGGATCAATATGGTCAAGCGCCACCAGCGGCAGACCGCCACCGCCGAGGGCGGCATCATCTCCAAGGAGGCGCCGGTCCACCTGTCCAATATCGCGCTCGCCGACCCCAGGGACGGCAAGCCGACCCGCGTCGGCTTCAAGTTCGTCGGCAGCGGCGAGGAGCGCAAGAAGGTGCGCGTCGCCAAGCGTTCGGGAGTTGAGATCGATGGCTGACACAGACGAGAAAAAAGCCAAGAAGGCGGAGAAGCCGCAGCGTCCGGCCAAGGCCGAGCAGGGCGAGAAGCCGGCGAAGGCCGCCAAAGCTGCCAAAGGCGAGCCGGCTGCCAAGGGGTCCAAGGGTTCGAAGGCGGAGCAGGGCGCGGCCGAGGGGAAAGCCGGCAAGGCAGATGCCGCACCGCGCGCGCCCGAGCAGCGCCTGCCGGCGCGTCTGCGCGTGCAGTTCGACCAGTCGATCCGGCAAAAGCTTGCCGAGCAGTTCGGCTACAAGAACCCCATGCAGATTCCGGCGATCGACAAGGTCGTCATCAACATGGGCATCGGCGAAGGCGT
>JASHVN010000336.1 GCA_030044555.1 Xanthobacteraceae bacterium
TCGATGCATGCTCTACCTCGCGAGGGCAATGCGGGATACGACCTGGATAGCTCCTGAACTCAAGCGCGTGCCGTCGCTTATTCGGCGGCTTTGTCGAGGGCGGCTCGCACCGCCTCAAACATAATTTCTCCTGCGTCCTCGACCACCTGCGCGTTTTTCGACGCGCGCGCGAGGACGAATGCGCCCTCAAGCATCGAGACAAAAGACACCGCCAGCCGATGGGCAACCGCGGGGGCAAGGCCCGCCCCTTCGTACCGGGCGGTCAGGCCCCCGACCCAGTGGGCGAAGACTTCCGCTGTGGCCAGGCGTAAAGGTTCGTTCGTGCTCGCCACCTCCAAAGCGACGGCAGCGATCGGACAGGCGTCGGCGTAGTTGCAGTCACGCAACGTCTCCGCGGCCCCACGGAAGGCACACCGCGTCGCAACAGCGGTGTCAGGTGCTCCGTCGAAAAACCTGGGCACCAGCGCCCCGTAGACCCTGCCCGCTGCGCGGATTACTTCGCCCGTCAGTTCGTCCTTACCGCCTGGGAAGAAATGATAGATCGAACCGAAGGGCGCCTGCGCCGCCGCGGCGATCGCCTTCATCCCCGTGCCGGCATAACCCTGGCGGCGGAACAGTATCGATCCCGCTTCGATAATCCGCTCACGTGTGGCAGCGCCCATCGGTTTGACTCGGCCGATTAGCTAGAACGTTCTATCAAATGCTGATCGCTATAGCAAGTGGCGAGATACCCCGATGGTTTTCTGAGCTCGACGGGCCGCTTGCGGGCAACTTTTCTGAATAGATGCGGGGTTTGCCCCCGTTTCGGCGCCGAAGATCGCGCCCTACTTGGCGCTGATGGCGGTTGTACTGCTTCTCAGATTCGCCACTCAACCGGGGTCAAAGTTGGATGCCAAATTATATCGAGCGTCGAGGGATATCTCTTTGGTTGAGGAACCGTTGCTGCCCAATCCAGTCATTTCGGCATCTGTCCGTTCGACTCGTCCTGTTCCCTCGGCCGATCGAGAGCTTCAGCGCATGCGGTTAGCCGCGCAGTAAGGCTTTCGATCTCGGCGCGGGAGAGTGCGCCGAACGTAATCGCCTCGATCTCTTTCACGCACACATGGGCTTCGCGCAGGGTCTTGACACCCTTCCTGGTCAGTTCGCTTTTCAGGATGCGGCCGTGCGATGGATCCTCGCGGCGCCCTAGGAAACCAGCGCGCTCCAAGTTGGCGACGATCCCTTGCATGGTTTGCGCCGTGACGAACGCCACGCGGGCCAAGGCGGCACTCGAAATCCCGGGATCGAGTTCGATGGCGCTCAGTACTGCATATTGAGGCGACGTGAGACCAAGTGGCCGCAATGCTCGGTCCATGCTGGTCCGCAACGCATGCTGCGCACGCTTCAAGGCGTAACCCGGATGTCGCCCGGTGATTAAATCCGAAACGTCGGCGCTTGACATATAAGGCTCCTGATATTAATATCAGTGTCCTGATATACGACGGTAGAGCAGTCATGACAAGACTTGATCCACGAGACGGGTATGCGGTGCTCATCAACACGTTCCACGTAGCGCCTGAACGCGCTGAGGAATTGATGACGTTGTTGCAGCGGGCGACGGAGGAAACATTTCGGGGTCGGCCGGGATTCGTGTCGGCCAATCTGCACATGAGCGATGACCGGACACGTATTGTGAACTACGCCCAATGGCGCAGCCGAGCTGATTTCAAGGCGATATTCCAAGACCCGGCGGCGCGCGCCCATATCGCGGAAGCCGGCAAGGTCGCAGAGTCGTTCGACCCGGTAATCTTTGAGCTGCGCTATAGCGATCAGGCGGAGACCGCATGATGACAACGAAATATTGGATCGGCATCGCTTGCCGCGATCACGTCAGACTAGGGACCGCGGGCGGCTTCTGCCAATTGGGACACGGCAAGGCGGCCCCCGTGCGCCGCCTTCGCCCTGGCGACCGCATCGTTTACTATTCGCCGCGCGAACAAATGCGCGACGGCGACCTTGTTCAGGCGTTCACCGCCATCGGCCGCGTCGAACCGGGCTGGCCGCATCCCCACGATATGGGCGGCGGTTTCGTGGCGCACCGACGCAAGGCGGACTGGTTCGACGCCTCGGACGCGCTTATCCAACCGTTGCTGCCGCGAATGTCCTTTACGCGCGACCACCCGAACTGGGGCATGGTCATGCGCCGCGGCGCTTTCGCGATCAAGCAGGAGGACTATGACATCATCGCCGACGCGATGGGCGCGACGCAGCGCTAAACAATAGACTTGATAGCGATTGCGTCCGATCGGCGACCGGTGGTCGGCGTCCGAAAGCGTACGGGTGAGTCAGCTTTTCTGCGAAACGTTTTATTCAACGTGGCGCCGACAGCGGCTTCGGGCCGCTCTTAATGGTATTCGGATTAGTTCAGGGCCAAGACTCATACGCGGTAGCAGAAGGCGGCAGCGATGCAGACGAAGGCCGGGAAGTTCCGGGCAAGGCAATCGTATCGGGTCGCGATGCGCCGGAAATCCTCGAGGCGGCCGAACATGCATTCGATGGCGTTGCGATGGCGGTAAAGGTGCGAAGAGAAGCAGCTTTTCTAGACGCGGAGGATTTGCGCGGGATGTCTGGCACCGCCCCCTTGGCCGCGATCTTCCGCTGCACGGCGTCGTATCATAGCCCTTGTCGCCATGGACGAGATTCGTCGCGGAGATCTGGTCGAGCAGCACGTCGGCGGTAACGCAATCGGCTACTCGGCCGCCGGTCAGCAAGAATGCGATAGAGCGGCAAGCGCGATCGGTCGGGGCGTGGATTTTCGTCCGCCGCGGGACCGACCAATCGCCTGCGTGAGTTCTCCCCTTTTCCTCCCGAAGCGCAGCGATGAGCTTTCACTGCGCATGAGTTTGATCAGCACTTCGGCCGGCGGACCGCCTTACCGCCTGGCCGCCCAGCGCACGAACCGCTTATAGAGCATCTTGCGCGGACCATAGACGGA
>JASHVN010000337.1 GCA_030044555.1 Xanthobacteraceae bacterium
GGCAATATCTCAAATTCGAAGACGAGCGCACGCGGCCGCCGCGGGATCTGCTGGCGCAGGTGCCGCTGCCGCGGCCGCGCCTTGCCGTCGATCTCGGCTGTGGGCCCGGCAACTCGACCGAGCTACTCGTCGAGCGTTATCCGCAGTCGGAAATCATAGGCCTCGATTCTTCGCCCGACATGCTGCGCAAGGCGCGCGAACGGTTGCCGAAGTTGAAATTCATCGAAGCCGATATTGCGGCTTGGTCGCCGGAGCCGCAGACCGATCTCTTGTTCTCCAATGCGGTGATGCAGTGGCTGCCCGACCACACGGCCGTTTTGCGGCGGCTTGTTGAATCGCTGGCGCCGGGCGGCGTGCTGGCGGTGCAGATGCCCGACAACACGCGCGAGCCGGCACTGGTGTTTCAGGGCGAGGTCGGCCGCAGCGGCCCTTGGAGAGATCATCCGGAGATCAAGGCAGCATCGCGCCCCGACCTTCCGACTGTCGAGGCCTATTACGACCTGCTCAAGCCGGTCTGCAGCCACATCGACATCTGGCACAGCGTCTACAATCACGTCATGGCGTCGCCGCAAGCGATTGTTGAATGGTTCAAGGGCTCTTCCCTGCAGCCGTTTCTGTCGCCGCTCGATGCCGCCACCCGCGAAAAATTTCTCGCCGCCTACGGGGAAAAAATCGCCGGCGCCTATAAGCCGCGCTTCGATGGCAAGGTGCTTTTGAAATTTCCGCGCCTCTTCATCGTGGCGGTGCGATGAGGTCGCTGCGACTTCTGCTTTGCGTGTCGGTGTTGAGCTTTGCTCTTTCCGTTCACCACGCCTTTGCGGACGCCGCGTTCCAGGCCTTCCTGCAGTCGCTGTGGCCGCAAGCCCAAACCCTTGGCATCTCCCGAGCGACGTTCGACGCCGCGACGCGCGGACTTGAACCGGACCTATCGCTACCCGATCTGGTCCTGCCTGGCCGGCCGCAAAAGCAGCGCGGCCAGCCGGAATTCGTCGAAACGCCGGCAGATTATCTCAAGGAAGCTGCGATCGAGCACCTTGCCGCCCAGGGCCGAAACCTCTACGCGCAATATCGCCCGACGCTTGATGCCATCCAACGCCAGTTTGGCGTCGATCCCACCATCGTGCTGGCCATTTACGGCCGCGAGACCGATTACGGCCACGCGCCCGACACCCGCAACGCGATCCAGGTCCTGGCGACGCAAGCCTATCTGGGCCAGCGCAAGGACAAGTTTCGCGAAGAATTTCTGTATGCGCTGAAAATCCTCGACGAGGGCAAGATCAAGCTCGCTGACATGAAAAGCTCATGGGCTGGCGCCATGGGGCTGACGCAATTCCTGCCGTCGGATTACCTCAAATACGCCGTGCATTTCGGCGGCGGTCCTGGCCCCGCTGATATCTGGCATTCGGTGCCGGACGCGCTGGCCTCTGCCGCCAAGCAGCTTCTCGGCGAAGGCTGGCAGCCGGGCGTGCACTGGGCCTACGAAGTGCATCCGCCGGCCGATGTTGATTGCACGGTCGGGGTTCCGCAAGATACGCGGCCGCTGGGCGAGTGGCTTAAAGACGGCTTTATGCCGGCCTATGGCCGAAAACTTTCGCCCGCCGAACGTGCCGTGTCGGCTTCGCTGGTGCAGCCGGCGGGGCTCTACGGCCCCTCGTTCCTGGCGACGGCGAATTATTTCGCCATCAAGCAATACAATTACTCCGATCTCTACGTGCTGTTCGTCGGCCATCTCGCCGACCGCATGCGCGATCCGCGACCGTTCGAGACGCCGTGGGGGAAGGTGGCGCAGCTGCCCACCGCCGCGCTTGATCAGATGCAACGTATCCTCACCGCGAAGGGTTATTACCACGACAAGATCGACGGCAAAGCCGGGATGCTCACCCGCGCGGCGCTCGGCGCCTATCAGAAACGCAACGGGCTCAAGCTCGATTGCTGGCCGACCGACGCGGTGCTGGCGCATATGCAAGCGCATTGACGGCGTGCCGCGCTCAGAGCCGGCAAGACAAGGCGATCAATCATCGCCCGGCACGGCGAGCGGCATATTGTCGTCGTCCGAATAGCCGAGCGGCGCCTTTGACCTGATTGATCCGGTGACGTCAGGCCTGCCGTAGTGCGCCGCATAGCGCTCGCGCGCGCGGGCGGCGGCGATTTCGCCTGGAATGGCAGTCGGCTCGCAGATGTAAGGCCGATACCGTCGCCGCATCAGGTCGACGTGAATGTGGTTGTAGTGATAGACATTGGCGCCCGGCGCCAGCACCGTGGTGAAATCGCGGCAGGCGCCGCCTTGCACGTCGTGCAGAAAGCCTTGCTCCTCCGGCGTGCCATGCCACCCATACTGCACGCTGATTCTGTGGCCGTCGGCGAGATCGAATTCGGCGATGTCGAGCGCGTTGCCGAAGGCATGCTCGGAAATCGGCGCGTTCGGATTGCCGTTGATCATGCCGCGGCAGGAATACGAGCCGATTTGTTTGATCTCGACCACCGGCCGGCCGAACCATCGGAGCGCAGCCGGCTGCACCACGCCGGCGACCCATTTGTCGAGCGCCGAAACGATCGGGCAGGCGAGTGTTGCTGCCGGATGGAGCTCCACCGGTCCAGCAGTCGCGGGTTGCGGCGCTGGCGGGCCGAGCGGCGGGATCGGCGCGTTGCCGGGCGCTGCGCCTTGTTCGGCGTCGTCCGGTGCTGTCATCGGACGCGGCGAGTACAGAGAGGGAGGGACGTCGACGGTCGGCGCATCTGGCGCGGTGTTGTTCGGCGCGTTGTAATAAGGATGCGGTGCGTCGGTTTCCTCCTCGTCATCTGATGGGGAAGAAACAGCGCCGGGCGGCGAGAGCGACATCGGTGCGCCAGCCTCGGGTTGACCGTACTGTGGTGAATTGTAGGACGGCGCCTGGTATTGCGGCGGACCGTACTGCGACTGCCCGTATGCTGGCGGACTATAGGGTGGCGGCGCAGCGGGTGGCGGCTCGTATTCCGGTGGTCCGTACGGCGATGGTTGCGGCGGAGGGGGCGGGGGCAGCGCGCTCGACTGCACTCCCGGCCATTGCCGTGGCGCGGAGCCATTCAGGGCGGAGCCATTCGGGATTGAGCCTGGCGGCGTCATCGGCGCATCGTCATAGCCCAGCGGGCCGCTCACACCGATTTCCGACACTTTAAGCGGATAATCGATGCCGCAGGCGCCCGGTCCGCTGATTGTCGAGATGCGCACCCGTCCTGGAAGCGCTTCCGGCACGCCCGAACTGAGGCAGGCGGCTTCTGCGTCGTGCCGCCATGGGTCGCGGTCGGCCATCAGATAATGACTGCAGCCGGCGACGGCGATCAGGGCGGCGAGGGCGACGGAGCCGACGAGATACTTACGAACTCCACGCGTCATACCCGTAGAATGCGTGTAATTCCGTTAAGGACCCTTCAACGCTTTGCTCGCCGCGAGGCGAATATCGCGTTAACTATGCAGGGCTTCGGGGGCAGGTGGCGTGAGGCCCGGCGATCACCGCGGATTTCTGATTTGTTCGCGATCCGTTGATTGCCGCTATGCGAGACGGGGAGGGCACTCTTCATGGATGATCGATCCGTTCGCGGACGCCTTATGCTTTCGGCTCTCGACCTGGCCCGGCGCGTCGACGGCGGCGAACTGACGCCGCGCGCCGCGGTCGAACTCTGCGCCGACGCCATTGCCGCGCGCGAGCCGGAAATCGGCGCCTTTGTGGCGCTCGATCTCGATGCCACGCGGCGCGCGGCAGAGGAACCGCGGCTTGCGGCCACCCCGCTGCGCGGCCTGCCGGTAGCATTCAAGGATATATTCGATACGGCGGACTTCCCGACACAATATGGCTCGCCCATTTACGCCGGCCATCGGCCGCGCGCCGACGCGACGGCGGTGGCGCTGACGCGCCGGGCCGGTGGAAACATCATCGGCAAGACCGTGACCACCGAATTTGCCTCGCTGGTGCCGTCGGGGACGCGCAATCCGCATAACGCGGCGCACACGCCGGGCGGCTCCTCGTCCGGCTCGGCCGCCGCGGTCGCTGCCGCAATGGTACCGCTTGCCTTCGGCACGCAAACGGCCGGGTCGGTCATCCGTCCCGCCGCATTCTGTGGAGTCGCCGGCTTTAAGCCGTCCTACCGGCTCATTCCGCTGGTCGGCGTCAAGGACGTGGCCTGGCATCTCGACACCGCCGGTCTGTTCGGCGCCGGCGTCGCCGATGTCGCTTTCGCAGCGGCATCGATCCTCGACCGCGATCTGCGCGTGGACGCCAGCGCACCAACGGCGCCGCGCATCGCGCTTGTCCGCACACACATGTGGCCGCAAGCGAGCGCGGCGATGCAGAATGCGCTGGAAACCGCGGCGCGCATCGCGGCGGCCGCCGGCGCGAAGGTCGCCGAAATCACGCTGCCACCGGCTTTGCAAGACGCCTGCCAGGCGCAATTCACCATCCAGGACTATGAATCCGTTCGCGCGCTCGCCTCCGAAAACGACCGCCATGGCGACAAAATCGGCAAGCAGCTGCGCGAGCAGCTCCACCGCGCCGCGGCCATTTCCGCCGAGGAATACGATGCGGCGCGGCGCACTGCGTCGCGCGCACGGCGGTTACTCGCCGACGCAATGGCGGAGCACGACGTGATCCTCACCCCATCGGCGCCCGGCGCCGCGCCCCGTGGCCTCGGCTCGACCGGCGATCCCATGTTCAACCGGCTGTGGACGCTCATGGGCGCGCCCTGCGTCAATGTCCCCGGCTTCTACGACGGTGACTTGCCGCTTGGCGTCCAGATCGTTGGTCGCTTCGGCCGTGACAAAGCCGCGCTCGAGGCCGCTTTGTTTGTGGAGCGCGCCATTGCCCGTAAGCTTGGAGCCTGACTGGGCGTAGAGCGAGCATCTGCCGCATGGCTGAGCCGCACCGGCCCGCCCTGAAAACATCCAGACAAGATCATAACAGCGCCCAATTCTCTGTTAACTTTGTGACCGTCCGCGTGTGACCGCGTATCGCAATTAAACGCGTGCAGCTCTCAAGCGCGGCAGTATGGGGTGGGGTGTCGTTGCGGGCCTGCAACGCAAATCTGTGTGTGTTGCGTAACGCGTAGGTCCCCGCACGGGGGATTACATATGGGGGCTAAATTAGCGCCGCAGCTGCATAGGCTGTTTGCAGCGCTCCCGGCGTCGGTTGCTCGTCGGCTATTTTATATTCGATCTGACCGCGGCTGGCACAGCCACGGATTTGACGGATTTGATTGCGGCATTCCAGAACCGCGCATTCCACAAGATCACTGTCGGGCTGCGCCGCCATGTCCGTGATAGACGACGTCGGCTCCGCTCAGGGCGATCCGCTTGCAGCTGTCGAGCGCATGGCTATCCGCAACGATTGGGATTTCTCGCGCGCGGTGGATGATGAGATCACGCTCACCATCGCCGGCGCGCAAACCAATTATCAGGCCTCTTTCAGTTGGATGGAAGACATCAGAATCCTGCACATTGCCTGCGCCTTCGAAATGAATGTGCCGACGTCGCGGCTCCTCGAGGTGCAGCAACTGATCGGCAGCATCAACGAGCAAATGTGGATCGGGCATTTCGATGTATGGGGCCAGAATGGCATCGTGATGTTTCGCCACGGGCTGCTGCTGATCGGCGGCATCTCCACGTCGGCGCGCCAGTGTGAAGCCGTGCTCGGCGCCGCTCTTGATTCCTGCGAACGCTATTACCCGGCTTTGCAATTCGTGGTCTGGGCCGGCAAATCCGCGCGCGAGGCGCTGGACGCGGCGATGTTCGAGACCGCGGGCGAGGCGTGAGCCATGCTCGAGCGGATTGCCGATGCGGCTTTTTCTTCGGCGCTGGTCAACGTGGCCCTGCTGGCGTCGTGGGACGTGCTGCCGGCCCTGTTGGTCGCCTATACGTTCCAATCTCTGCTGGCGCGGCGTGTCCGCCCGGAATTTTCGCTGCGTAAATCCGAGACAGCGGAATTGGACCGGGCGCTTCTGCTCTACCGAGGAGTCTGCAGCCGGCTGAAAGCAATCGATGACCGTGCGCCGCAGCCGAGCAAGTCTTGGTGCGCCTTTTTTGCACTTGCGCCCAAAGCCGACCTGCAAGATGCCGATGAGCGCGAGGACTTGGAGGCGCATGCCCATCATTTGCGCGGGATGATCGTTCAGCTGCGCCGACTGCCGTTCGAACGCCTGCGGGGCTTTGTCCACGTCATGAGTTTGCGCTTTGCCCTGGGCCGCGCAGCTGCGGTGCAGATTGCGGCGTTTGCGCTGTTTTTTCTGGTGTTTCGCGTTTCCGAACATCCGGCGTCGGCGCATGAATTGACGACCGGCACGCAGAATGCGCTCGTTGCTCTCGTCTGGTTCCCGCTCGATCAAAGCCTGTTTCAGGCTAATGCTGTCGGCGCCTGCCTTGCCGCCCTTTCCCTGCCGTTGCTCTATTTCCTGCGCTGGGCCGCCTTTCATCGCGAACTCGGATTGGAATTCTGCGTACTCAAGGAATTGGCCGCTGCCGCTCCGGATCAGGAGATCGATCAGATCGGCGCTGATCCCTACAGGAGCGCGTCGCCGGCATTGGATCGCCCCGAGCATGGCGCCGACGCGTGGTTCATAATCCTCGGCGTCTCACCATCGGCCACGATCGAGCAGGTGAGGGAGGCCTACAAGGCGCTGATCAAGCAGTGCCATCCGGACCTGGTCCAGGGCCTGTCGCCCGCGATCAAAAAATTTGCTGAAGCGGAAACCAAACGCATCAACGCCGCGTACCGCGAGGCGGTGGCGGCTCTCGCCTAAGCGCGGCGCGCCGCGGCCGCTCTTCTCAGGCCTCGCGGCTGTCAAATAGGAAAATATCGACGCCGCCGGTGGCGAAGGTTTGCACGTCGGCGACGGCAGCCTGGCCTTCGGCGCTGGCGAAGGCATTTTGGATGGCAGCGACGTCGTCGAAATGCAGGATCGCCACGAGGTGATAATTGGAGCTGCCCAGCGGGCTCACGACGGGACCCTGGCTCACTTCGTATTTTCGCAGCCCTGGAATCTTCTTGGCGATCGGGACGTGCTTTTCGAAATAATGCTTGTCGAACGTCGCCGCATCGCGTGGGGTTTTGTACATCACTAACAGCCGAGCCATTATGAGATCCCTTGTCGTGGTCTGCCAAATCGGCGCTCGACTGCTATCACGCCCGATCGCGGGTCACCACTATTCCGCCGCGCTGCGGATCCCGACAGGATCGTAATTGAGGATCGGCGCCAGCCATTTCTCGGCGTGTTCGATTGCCCAGCTCTTGCGTGCCGCGTAATCCTCGACCTGATCGCGCTCGATGCGGCCGATACCGAAATAACGGCTATCGGGGTGGCTGAAATAGAGGCCGCACACCGATGCGCCTGGCCACATGGCGAAGCTCTCGGTCAATTTGACGCCGATCTGTCGCTCGGCATCGAGCAGCGCAAACAGCATCGCCTTTTCGGTGTGGTCGGGCTGGGCCGGATAACCCGGCGCCGGCCGGATGCCGCGATAGCCTTCGGCGATCAGCTCGGCGTTGCTCAACGCCTCGTCAGGAGCGTACGCCCAGAATTCGCGACGTACGCGCTGGTGCAGCCGCTCGGCGAGCGCTTCGGCGAGCCGGTCAGCCAATGCCTTCGCCATGATCGCGGAATAATCGTCGTTGGCGCCCTTGAAGCGCTCGACAATGGCGTCTTCGCCGATGCCGGCGGTGACAACGAAGGTGCCGATATAATCGGCAAGCCCACTGACACGCGGGGCGATGAAATCGGCGAGCGCCAGATTGGCGCGGTCGTCGCGGCGCGCCAATTGCTGGCGCAGCATGTGCAGGGTCGCGATCGGCGTGCGCCGCGCTTCGTCGGCAAACACGAGAATATCGTCGCCCTCGCTGTTTGCGGGAAATAATCCGATCACGGCGCGCGCCCGGAACCAGTTTTCGCCGGCCATGCGCCGCAGCATGTTCTGCGCGTCGTCAAAAAGACTGCGCGCGGCTGCGCCAACCTTGGCGTCGTTCAGGATGGCGGGGTACTTGCCCGAAAGCTCCCACGTCGCGAAGAACGGCGACCAGTCGATGTAATCGATCAGGCTGGCGATCGGAATTTCGGTGAGCGTCTGCGTGCCGATCTGGCGCGGCACCGGTGGCGCATATGCGCCGGACCAGTTGAGCTTGAGCGCGTTCGCGCGCGCGTCGGCAAGCGGCAGCCGCTTCTTGTTCGCCTCGCCGCGGGCATGCGCTGCGGCGATGCGCGCGTATTCGGCGCGCACCTCGCTGATCGCCCGTTGCCGCGTCTCGTGCGACAGCAGCGCCGAGACCACGCCGACAGCGCGGCTCGCGTCGTTGACGTAAACGGCCTGCCCGCGCCGGTAATGCGGATGGATCTTCACCGCCGTATGGGTGCGGCTCGTGGTGGCGCCGCCAATCAACAACGGCACCTCGAAGCCTTGTCGCTCCATTTCGGCGGCGACGTGGCACATTTCGTCGAGCGACGGCGTGATCAGCCCGGAAAGGCCGATGATGTCGGCCTGCTCGGTAAGCGCGGCCTGCAGGATTTTTTCCGCAGGCACCATGACGCCAAGATCGACGACGTCGTAATTGTTGCACTGAAGGACGACGCCGACGATGTTCTTGCCGATGTCGTGCACGTCGCCTTTGACGGTGGCCATCACGATCTTGCCGTTTGAAGACGCATGCGCGCGGCCGTCCCGCTCCTGCTCCATGTAGGGCATCAGATGCGAAACGGCCTGCTTCATCACCCGCGCCGATTTCACCACCTGCGGCAAAAACATTCGGCCCGAGCCGAACAGATCGCCGACCACGTTCATGCCGTCCATCAGCGGGCCTTCGATCACGGCGAGCGGTCGCGGCGCCTTTTTGCGCGCCTCTTCGACGTCGTCGGCAATGAAATCGGTGATACCGTGGACGAGCGCGTGGGCGAGCCGCTTTTCCACCGGCCATTCGCGCCAGGAAAGATCGGCCTCTTTCTTCTCCTTCGCGGTACCGCGATGCTGTTCGGCAAGCGCAAGCAAGCGCTCGGCCGCATCGCCGCGGCGATTGAGCACCACGTCCTCGCAGGCTTCGCGCAAAGCCGGATCGAGGTCGTCATAGACGGCGATCTGGCCGGCATTGACGATGCCCATGTCCATGCCGGCGGCGATGGCGTGATAAAGAAACACCGAGTGCATGGCCTCGCGCACCGGCTCGTTGCCGCGGAATGAAAACGACAGATTGGAGATGCCGCCCGATATGTGCGCGTGCGGCAGGTTTTGTTTGATCCAGCGTGCGGCTTCGATGAAGGCAACACCGTAGCCGTTATGCTCCTCCATGCCGGTCGCCACCGCGAAGATATTGGGATCGATGATGATGTCCTGCGGCGGAAAGCCGACGCGGTTGACCAGAATGTCGTAGGCGCGTGCCGCAATCGCGGTCTTGCGCTCCAG
>JASHVN010000338.1 GCA_030044555.1 Xanthobacteraceae bacterium
CCGCTTGCTGAATTTTATTTCTGACACGACGGGCAATAGAACGTCGAGCGCCCGTTCTGCACGATGCGCTTGACGGTGCCGCGGCAGCCCGGCGTCGGGCACTTTTCGCCTTCGCGGTCATAGACGCTGAAGTGATGCTGAAACATGCCGAGTTCGCCGTCGGTGCGCTTGTGATCGCGCAGCGACGAGCCGCCGGCCTTGATCGCATCGGTGAGCACCGCCTTGATGCCTTCGACCAGGCGCTCGGCGCGCTCATTCGGCGCGCCGCTCTTTGTGGCGATGGTCGATGCCATGCGTTTGGGCGAGAGCCGGGCGCGGTACAAGGCCTCGCATACATAGATATTGCCGAGGCCGGCGACGACCCGCTGGTCCGACAGCGCCGCCTTGAGGCTCGTCTTCTTGCCTTTGCAGGCGCGCGCCAGCATGGCGGCATCGAATTCGTTGCCGAGCGGCTCGGGGCCAAGGCGATTGAGCAGCGGCTCGGCGTCGAGGTCTTGGCGCGGCACGATCTTCATCGAGCCGAAACGGCGCGGGTCGTTGAAAGTAATGACGGAGCCCGAAGACATATGGAAGACGACGTGATCGTGCGCAACATGCTGCGAGCGCTGGTGGTAGTAATGGCCGGGCGCGCCGCCGTCGGTGCCGCCTTCAGCAAAGCCGCCGCGTTGCGCAAAAACATAAAACGATCCCGACATGCCGAGATGCATGAGCAGGACGTCGCCGGAGGAAAGGTCGGCGAGCAGATATTTTGCCCGGCGGCCGAGGCCGGTGACGGTCTTGCCTTCGAGGCGCTCTCTGAAATCCTTGGGCAGCGGCCAGCGCAAATCGCCGCGGTGAACCTCCACTCGGGTGAAGCGCGCGCCGTCCATGGCCGGCTCGAGGCCGCGGCGCACGGTTTCGACTTCAGGAAGTTCGGGCATCTCGATCGCGTTCAGGCCGCAGCCCGCCTCATCGCGGCGGCAATGCGTTTCTCAACCATGCTGGGTGACCTTTGTAGCGCCGCATCGCCAGGCGCGCTATCGTTGCGTCTTACGGGCCGACCATGACCGACAGCGAGCAAAAGCACACCGATTTCGGCTATCGCCGCGTGCCGCTTGGCGACAAGCAGGCGCTGGTCGATGACGTCTTCCACAGCGTGGCGCGCCGCTACGACCTGATGAACGACCTGATGTCGTTCGGGCTGCATCGCGCCTGGAAGAATGCCCTGGTCACCGCAATCGATCCGCCGAAGCGGCGCCCGTTCGCGCTGCTCGACATTGCGGGCGGCACCGGCGACGTGGCATTTCGCGCCATTGCGGCCGGCGGCGAGCAAACACGGGTGACGGTCTGCGATATCAATGCCGATATGCTCGCGGTCGGCCGTGAGCGCGCGATTGCGCGAAGGCTCGCTGACGCTGTCACTTTCGTTGAGGCGAACGCCGAAAAGCTGCCGCTTGCCGAGCGGAGCTTCGATGCCGCGGCCATTGCGTTCGGCATTCGCAACGTGGTGCGCATCGAAAACGCGCTGGCCGAGGCCTTTCGCGTGCTGAAAATCGGTGGAAAATTCGTCTGCCTTGAATTCTCCGCCGTGGACGTGCCGGGTCTCGACCGGCTCTACGACTTCTACTCGTTCAACGTCATTCCGGCGCTCGGCCGCACCGTTGCGGGCGATGCGCAGGCGTATCGCTATCTGGTGGAATCGATCCGCCGCTTCCCGCGCCCGCCGGCATTTGCCGCCATGCTGCGCGAAGCCGGTTTCGCCCGCGTCACCCATAAGCTCATGGCCGGCGGGATCGTGGCGCTGCATTGCGGCTGGCGCTTGTGATCGCCGGCCCGGCGCACCTCCTCCGTCTCGGCCGCGCTGGACTTGTCTGCGCGCGCGAGGGCGTTTTCGGTCTCATCGATCCGGCGATGGTGCCGGTACCGGCGCGTTTTGGGCTGCGGCTTGCACGCCTGGTCGAGCGCCCCAGCCGCGGCACCGCAGAGGCGCGGCTGTCGACCGCCCTCACCCGACTGGGGCCGAGCTATGTGAAGCTCGGCCAGTTTTTGGCGACGCGGCCCGACGTGGTCGGCGTGGCGCTCGCCCGCGACCTCGAACAATTGCAGGACCACATGCCGCCGTTTGCGCAAGCCGAGGCGGAACGGGCGGTCGCCGCGTCGCTGGGCCGCCCGATCGGCGAGGTCTTCGCAAGCTTCGGGCCGGCCGTCGCCGCCGCGTCGATTGCGCAGGTGCATCGGGCGGAGGTGACGACAATTGACGGACCGCGCGCGGTCGCCGTCAAGGTGCTCCGCCCCGGCATCGAAGAGCGTTTCCATGCCGATATGCGCGCGTTTACCTATGTGGCGCGCCACGCCGAAAATCTTTCCGCCGAGGCAAGGCGGCTGCGGCTCGTCGAAGTCGTCGACACGCTGCGCCGTTCGGTCATGGTCGAAATGGACTTTCGCCTGGAGGCGGCGGCGCTCTCGGAAATGGCCGAGAACACCAAGGACGATCCGGATTTTCGCGTGCCGGCCGTGGACTGGGACCGCACCAGCAAGCAAGTGCTCACGCTGGAATGGATCGACGCGACGCCGTTATC
>JASHVN010000339.1 GCA_030044555.1 Xanthobacteraceae bacterium
GCGCAGCCGCAAGCGCCGGAATCAAGAGCACGCCGGTCAAGGCATTGAACGTCATCGATGCTCTCCGCGGAAGCTGTCCATCACCCCCACATCGACGGTGTCGAAGCGCTCGCGGATGCGGAACAGAAAGATTCCGATCACGATGAAAGCGATGAGGATCGAGAACGCGACGCTGATCTCGACCACAAGCGGCATGCCTTTGGCGCCGGTCGCCGCCAGGACAAGGCCGTTCTCCAGCGACATGAAGCCGACGACCTGACCGACGGCATTGCGCCGCGTGACCATCATGAGCAGGCCCAGCAGCACCACCGATAAAGCAAAAGCGAGGTCCTCCTGCGCCAGCGGCCCCGCCTGTTGAGTCACCCGCAGCATCACCACCACGGAGAGCGCGACCAAGCCGATGCCGGCCAGCATGGCCGAGCCGACGCCCACCACCTTCTCGATCTCGCGGTGGATGCCCAGCCGCACGATGATGCGATGCAAAGCGACCGGGATGATGATCGCCTTGAAGACGAGCGCGATCATCGCGGTGACGTAGAGATGCGGCGCGTCCTGAATGTAGGCCTGCCAGGCAACCGATGCGGCAAGCACCAGCGCGTGCGCCGCATACACGTTAAGCAGCGCGTACAAGCGATCCTGATACAATTCGAGGAAGCTGATCAGCACCAGCGAGCCTGCCAGAAGATGCGCGACATCGAAATCGATCTGGCTCATCAAATCGTGCCCGAGACAAACAGCAGGAGGGTGGCCAGCAGTCCAAGCATCAGCGCTGCGCCGAGGAATTCCGGCACACGGAAGACCCGCATTTTGGCGATCGAGGTTTCAAACAGCGCCAAGAGGAAGCCGCTGACGGCGAGCTTGCCGACATAAGTAGCAATGCCGAGCGCCAGAGCCGGTACGCTCGCACCGCTCGACTCAATGCCCCAGGGCGCAAACAGACAGGCGATCAGCGATACATAAAGAATGAGCTTGAGCGAGGCGGCGAGTTCGATCAGCGCCAAATGCCGCCCCGAATATTCGAGGACCATCGCCTCGTGCACCATGGTCAGTTCGAGGTGCGTTGCCGGATTGTCGATCGGGATGCGGCCGCTCTCGGCGATCGCCACCATGATGAGCGCGATGAGCGCGAGCGCCAGCGATACGCGCAAACCTACGCCCGAGGAGGTCATGAAGGCCGCGATGGTGGAGAGTTGGGTCGAGCCGGCGACCAGCGCCAGCGTGAACACGATCATGATCATCGCCGGTTCGGCGAGCGAAGCGATCATCACTTCGCGGCTGGAACCGATACCCCCGAAACTCGTGCCGACGTCGAGCCCGGCGAGAGCCAGAAAAAACCTCGCGCTGCCGAGAAGCGCGATGATGGCGATGAGATCGGCGGACCATGAGAACAACAGCCCGGTGCGGAAGGTTGGTACCAATGAGGCTGCGACCCAGGTGCCGGCGAAGACGAGATAAGGGACGGTGCGGAACAGCCAGGAGGCACTTTCGGCCAGCACAATGTCCTTGCGCATGAGCCGGATGAGATCGAGGTAAGGCTGAATAAGCGGCGGCCCCTGGCGCCGCAGGAGCCGTGCCTTCGTCTTGCGCACGAAGCCGGTGAACAGCGGCGCCAGCAAGAGCACCAGCAGCATCTGTGCGCCCTGAATGGCCAAATCGCGGATCAGGACCATACCGCGAGCACCAGCAGCAGAATGACCAGCGCGCAAAACACCAGCGTGAGGAACTGGCGTATGGTGAGGAATTGCAGACGGTTGAGACGGCCGGCGGCAGCTTCGATTGCGGCGGCAAGCGGAGCGTACAGGCAGTCCCAAACGAGATCGCGCAACTCGACCTTCAGCCACGCCGGACGCGTGTCGCCGGGCGCCGGCATGCCGGCGGTCTCACGGGCCGCAAACACGACGCTGCCGAACACGCGTCGGATCGGCTGTACGAAGCTCGTCGCCGAGTATTGGGCGGCCGGGTTCAGATCGCAATAGCCGCAATCCCAAGCCGGCGCGCGGCGCAAGCGGTCCGAGGCGAAGCGATGGATGGCGGACGCAGCGAGAGTGCCCGACATGACCATGAACAAGAACACCAAGAGCCCGTCATACGAGCTGCGGCTGGCGGCAATCGGAATGATTGAGAGCCATTGCAATCCGCTCTGCACCGGCATGCGGGCGCCGATGAGCGTGGAACCCACCGGCGCGAGCGCATCGATGAACAGACCCGGCAGAATGCCGGCGACGAGGCAGAGGGCCGCGAGAAGCATCATCGCGGCGAGCGACCAGGAATCGGTTTCCGAAGCGGTTTCGGCTGACCGCGTCCGCGGCCGGCCGAGGAAGGTTACGCCGTAGGCTTTGACAAAGCATGCCGCCGCGAGCGCCGCCGAAAGCGCGAGCAGCGCCCCCACTGCCGGCACCAGAAGCTTGAGCCCCCATGACGGGAGCTGCGGACTCAACAATATCGCCTGGAACGTCAGCCATTCGGATACGAAGCCGTTGAGCGGCGGCAGCGCGGATATCGCCGCGCAACCGATCAGGAAAACGAACGCAGTTTGCGGCATACGGTGGATCAGGCCGCCGAGATGCTCCATGTCGCGCTCTCCGGTGGCGGTGAGGACCGCGCCGGAGCCGAAAAACAACAGGCTCTTGAACAGCGAATGGTTGAAGACGTGCAGAAGCGCCGCGGTAAACGCCAACGCGGCGGCAAACGGCATGCCGTAGGCCTTGAACGCGAGCGCAAGGCCGAGCCCGATAAACACGATGCCGATATTCTCCACCGTGTGATAGGCGAGAAGCCGTTTGAGATCGTGTTGCATGAGCGCGTAGAGAACGCCCATGACGGTGGTGATTCCGGCAAGCGCGAGCACCACCATGCTCCACCACCAGGCGGGGGCGCCGGCGAGATCGAAGACGATGCGGACAAAGCCGTAGACGGCGACTTTGGTCATCACGCCGCTCATCAGGCCGGAAACCTGGCTTGGCGCCGCGGGATGCGCGAGCGGAAGCCAGACATGCAGCGGCACGATGCCGGCCTTTGAGCCCGCTCCGAGCAAGGCGAGCAGCAGTGCCAACGCCCCGATCGCGGCGGATGGATGCGCGGCGCGCATCTGCGCGAAGGTGTAGTGGCCGTCGGGACCGGCGAGCAACCCGAAGGCAAGCAACAGGCAGAGCGTGCCGAAACTCGCCATGATCAGGTAGACGTATCCGGCGCGCACATTCTCGGGCAGGCGATGGTGTGAGACCACCAGCGCCCAAGACGTGAGCGACATGAACTCCCACGACAGCAGAAAGCTGAAAGCGTCGTCGGCCAGCACAACCAAAGTCATGGCGGCCAGGAACGCCGGATAGAACGGCAATACCCGTCCGGGCGCGATTTCATGCTTGCCATAGCCGAGCGCGAACAAGCTGGCGCCGGCAGCGCCGAGATCGACCACGATCAGAAAGAAGGCGGAAAGCGCATCGAGACGAAAATGCGAGCCGAGCCAGGGAATGCCGAGCGGCAATGCGACGGTTTCAGGTGGTGCCGCCGCGAGAAGATGGACCAGCGAAGCAGCAAGCGAAACCACTGAAGCGGCTAGACTGGCACCGTAGATCAGAGGTGATGCTGCCTGGATACCCCTGACCGCAACAGCGAGCGGAGCCAATGCAAGGAGGAAAACGGCACAGGCCAAGACGACTGCCAGTGTCACGTCGGCGGCCTCTTGAGCCGGATGCCACGCCCGCCGCCTTGGCTCGTGGCGTTGTCGGAAATCAACTCGATGCCGAGCGCATCGAGCGCCGCAACGAGCTTCATCAGTGAATCCACATTTCCCCTGATGACGCCCTCGCTGGCCTCCATGCGCTGGATGGTCGGTAGCGAAAGTCCAGCGGCTTCAGCGAGTTGGCGCTGATCTATCCCGAGGAGAGCCCGCGAGGCCCGTAATTGTCCGGCCGTGATCATTCAAACTGTCAAATGTGACGATCAGAATCGATATTTTTGTCTATAGAATTTCGCTTGTGATGTATCAAGCATTATTTTATAGATTAAACACCTCATCCGGCGGACGTTGGTATTGTGGACGTGGCATCGCGGACCTGGCATCGAGGCATGCAAGCTAAACTCCAAGGCCGAGCTAAACTCCAAGGCATAGACGCTTTTGATCGAGCCTATTGCGATCGCGTACGTGAGGCGGTCTGGGACGCGATCATCGGAGCCTCGCGCGATCCCGTCACGAACACAGCACAGCTGCGGAACTATGAAGTCTACGACGCGCTGCTGCAGCTCCAGGCCATGATCCTTGCAAGCTCAAAGGACGCCGGCTCGCCGGCCAAAATGCGCGGCATAAGCAACGAATTTGCGAAGCGACTTTCGCGCCTGGTTGCCGAGTTCAAAAAATCATACGACCGCGACGGCGCGCCGTTCGGCGTCGTGCACACCGACGAAATGCAATGACCGGTGAGCTTGTTCTTGGGCTCGGCTC
>JASHVN010000044.1 GCA_030044555.1 Xanthobacteraceae bacterium
AGATTGTCTTCATTGGGCTCGCCCGGATCAATCTTTTCTTTGACGCCTTCCAAGCCAGCGGCCAGCACCAGCGCGGCCGCCAAATATGGGTTAACCGAACCGTCGGCGTTGCGCGATTCGCAGCGGCCGCCGCCGGCGGGGACGCGCACTGAATTGGTGCGATTGTTGGAGCCGTAGGAGTTGAACACTGGAGCCCAGGAAAAGTAGGACATGGCGCCTTGCCGGACCAGCCGCTTGTAACTGTTGACGGTGGGGGCAAGTGCCGCACACAGTGCGCGGCCGTGCCGCAAGACGCCGCCGATGAAATGATAACCAAGTTCGGTGAGGCCGAGGCCACGAGGGTCCTTATCCGGCGGGCAGGCGAAAAGATTGCGCCCGCTGCTAAGGTCGCGAAGCGACATATTGAAATGCGCCCCTGTGCCCGTGCGATTAGAAAACGGCTTGGGCATCATGGTGGCCAGCAGGCCCTGTTCGCTAGCATAGTGTTTGGTCATGAAACGGAAAAAGATGAAGCGGTCGCACATGGTGAGCGCGTCCGCATAACGGAAATCGAATTCATATTGGCCGTTGGCGTCCTCGTGGTCGAATGAATAAAGGTCCCAGCCCAGATCGCTGATACAGGTCGCCACCTTGTCGAGCCAAGTGAAATTGTCGAGAAAACCCCGCATGTCATAACATGGCTTGACCAGTTTATCGTTTGGATTGGGCACCGCGAGCGTCCCGCCGCCGTTTTGCTTGAGCACGTAAATTTCGCACTCGATGCCGAGATTGAAGCCCATGCCGAGCTCGGCCGCCGCCGCGAGAACGTTTTTCAGCGCCACCCGGGTATTGAGGGCATAAGGCTTGCCGTGAAAAGTGTTGTCCGCTGGCATCCAGGCGATCTTGGGCTCCCAGGGCAATTGAATGATGTGGTCGAGGTCTGGCACCGACGCGATTTCATCCTCATTCGGTTCCTGGCCAAGTCCGTCGAGCGCGTAGCCGGTATAAAGCTCCGAACCATGCGCCATGTCATGCAGGTGTGTCAGGGGCACCACTTTTGCCTTGGGCACGCCATGAATATCGACGTAAGCGCCAATACAATACTTGATGCCGCGATCGTGCAGTTCCTTTTGCAAATTTTTGATCTCGTCACTCGTCATGATTTGGCTCCGGGCAGGCTGAAAACCACGAATGGGACAGCGGCGGCGTCTCTTTGAGGCCGCGCATGATCAGTTCGCTGAGGTCTTCCACCATCCAAGCAAACAAAATCTCGCCCTTGGCGGGCGAAGCGCGGCTGGGCAAGCCGGTGACACCGTTGGCGCTGGTGCGATTGACGGGATGCGCAAACACCAATCCGGCCGTGCGATCCGGATCGTCGGCGGCCGCGCTTAGCGCAGCGCGAACCAGTTCCCGGGCCACTGCGAGCATCAGCGACGTCTCGGCCTCATTGGCATGCCAGTCTAAGCCGTCGGCGAAATGCGCTTCGCGAACACGCTCGCTGATTTCGGGCGAATTGATCACCGCCACCATGAGCGCGTCATGCTCGGCGCGAAGCATTTCGAGCGCGCAACGTAGCGGCGCCGCATTGGTGACGTGGGTATTGACGATGAACAGGCGGCGCACACCGCCGTGAAAGGCCCAGTCGCCGATGTCCTTGATGAGATTGATCAGCGTGATGGGCTGCGTCGCCAGCGTACCCGGCCAACGTCGGCTGTGGCCAAGGGAGCATCCGTAGGGAATTGCAGGCAGCATCGGCACCTGGGTTCGCTGCGCAACGGCGCGGCAGAGCCGGTCAGCCAGAACATAGTCGACGCCGGTCCCGAGGTGCGGACCGTGCTGTTCCGTGGCTCCCACCGGCAGGATGGCGGCTGAGTGCGCGGCGCGCAGATCGGCCGGCAATTCCCTCCAAGTGCGATCCTGCCACAGCATTGGTTCACTCGACATGGGTAAACGGTAGGGCGCGCACCGGAGGATGAAATCTCGGTATTACGCCGAGCGCTTTTCGTAATATCCACGGTGGCAAGTCGCGTGCCATTCCCGCCGGGCGCAGCATTGAACGTGCAGACGCCTAAAACGACATCGAATGAGCGAACGTCTGC
The DNA here is from genome assembly GCA_030044555.1 of Xanthobacteraceae bacterium. Lineage (GTDB taxonomy): Bacteria > Pseudomonadota > Alphaproteobacteria > Rhizobiales > Xanthobacteraceae > BOG-931. Next base: position 2,079 of record JASHVN010000044.1, read on the forward strand.
TCACTTTGTGAGCGCAGTTGCGCCTAGAAACTAAGCCGTCAGACGGAACTGAGTGCAACTCAAATTCGTGCTTCGTCGCAAAGTCTGGGGGGCAACAAATTTCTGATAACGGCTTGAGCCGCAAAGCCGTCAGGCAAATCCAGTGCGCAAACACGGGCGGCCCTCGCGCGTCGGTCAACGCGGTGGCATAGCGTTTGCATTGCAATATTACGGAAATGGGAATGGGTAATACTCCATGCGGTTGGCGGAGACAACGAACTACCTCACTCGTACCAGTGCGGCGGTTCGGGCTGTTTCCCCGGAGTCGTCTCCAGCCAACCGACGTGGCGGGCTCAATAGACCACCTCTGGTGCCGCGTTAGCCGACCGCAGGAAGATGCTAACCCTGCCAGTGCGGGCCGTCGGATTGGGTGTCTTGTGCAATGCCTAAAGACCTCAAGATCTTTTATGCCAGCGACATTCACGGGTCGGAAAAGTGTTTCCTGAAGTTTTTGAACGCGGCGAAGTTCTATAAGGCCGACGTCCTCATCCTCGGCGGCGACGTCACCGGCAAGCTGATCGTGCCGCTGGTCCGTCATAACGGGACCTATAGCGCGCATTTTCTCGGCCGGGATTTCACCTGCTCGAGCGAGGCCGAGCTGACGGAGCTCGAAAAGTCCATCCGCATGAACGGCTGGTATCCGGTACGCATGGACGAGGACGAGCATCGCCAGTGCCAGCAGGATGAAGCCAAGCGCCGCGAGCTGATGGACCGCACGGTCCTGCAATCAATCTTGCGCTGGCTCGACATTGCCGAAACCAAGCTCAAAGGCTCCGGCATCCGCTGCTTCATAAACGCAGGCAACGACGACGACGATTTCGTCGACGACGCGTTGCGTCATGCCAAGGTGGTGGAAAATCATGACGGTGCCGTCGTCGATCTCGACGAGCACCATCAGATGGTCACGATCGGCCACAGCAACACGACGCCGTTCGCAAGCCCGCGTGAAATGCCGGAAGCGGAACTGGAGGCGCATATCCGCGCCACCGCCCGCGATGTTTCGAATCTCGCCGGCGCTGTCTTCACTCTCCATGCACCGCCTCACGCGACCGGCCTCGACCTCGCTCCGGCCCTGGAAGATCTCAAGGTGGTGACGAAGGGCGGGCACACGGTCATGAAGTCGGTCGGCTCAACGGCCGTGCGCAAGGTCATCGAAGACCTGCAGCCGCTGCTGGCCTTGCACGGGCATATCCATGAATCGCGCGGCACCAAAATGCTGGGGCGGACGCTCTGCATCAACGCCGGCAGCGAATACAGCGAAGGCATATTGCGTGGAGCGCTGATCACGCTCGCTCCCGACCGCGTCAAAACCCATCAACTCGTCCAGGCGTGATCGTCGATCCGTACGAAGGAGAGAAGAATGTCCACAATGTCAGCAACGCCAAGGCACTTCGCGCGCAAGGCGACTGGTCTCGTGCGTCAAGCAGGCGCTCTCGACGTCTTTGTCTACAACGTCAATTTCATCAACATCGCCATCGGCGTGGCGTTCATGTTCCTCTACATGCCGAACGGATCATACCCAGGCGTGAACATCTACTGGTCGACGATCCTTTGCACCTTATTTGTCCTGCCCACGTCGCTTGTCTATGCGATGTTCGCGGCGGCGATGCCGCGTTCGGGCGGCGAATACGTCTATGCCAGTCGCGCGGTCTCACCGCTGGTCGGCTTCGCCGCAAGCTGGAACTATACGATTTGGTGCTTCTTCTACATCGGCGTTCCTGCGGCCTTTCTAGGCAAATACGGAATATCGGCGCTGTTCCGCCCGCTCGGCGTCTATTTCAACGCGCCCGGGCTTATCGATCTCGGCAATTGGTTCAACACGCCGCTCGGCACCGCGCTCACCGGCACGGCCCTGATCGCGCTATTCGCCTGGGTGTTCGTCTACGGCGTCAATCTCTACATGAAGATCCAGAATTACTGCTTTCTGATCGCCTCAATAGGCCTCGTCGTAACGCTCTTTATCCTATTCCAGCACACGCCGGCCGATTCGGTCGCAGCCTTCAATGATTATGCGAAAAGCTTTACGCACTCGCCCGACACCTATGGGGCGATCGTGAAGAAGCTCGGCGCCAACGCGGTCAGCGAAGCGCCCTATAGCTGGCACAGCACCTTGGTGTCGATGACATGGCCCTTTACCGTACTCGG
>JASHVN010000340.1 GCA_030044555.1 Xanthobacteraceae bacterium
TCCGGGCTGACCTTTGCGGAAGGCATGCTCGACCTCGTCCCCGCCGCCCGCGTCGCCCATATCGGGCTCTACCGCGAGCCGGAGACCTTCGCCGCCGTGGAATATTTCTTCAAGGCGCCGACCGATCTTGCCGAGCGGCTGGTGATCGTGGTCGCGCCCATCCTCGCCACCGGCAACACCGCGGTCGCCGCGGTCGACCGGTTGAAGGAGCGCGGCGCCAAGGACATCAGGCTGGTGACGCTGATCTGCGCCCCGCCGGGCATCGAGCGCATGCGCGGACTGCACCCCGACGTGCCGATCTGGACCGCGGCGATCGACGAGGGGCTTGATGAGAACGGCTTTATCCGGCCCGGTCTCGGCGACGCGGGCGATAGAGCCTATGGGACGAAATGATCCGTCAAGCCGAACCTGTTCCGGCGGTCTTGATGTCTTAACTGGTTTGCAAAATTGCGACGATCAGAAAAAGCCGTCGATCGCAACGCCAGCGTTTTTTCGGAATAAATTTTCTTGTCAAGGCTGAAACCGCCGAAGGCGGCGCTGTCGCGGCCTTAACAAGAAAATTTATTTCGAAACTTGGGTGGGCGTTGCGATCGACGGCCCCAAGCGACCGGATTGTGTCGAACTGATCGCTTGGACTTTGGTGTGATATGATCCGCACATCAGCTCAAGCGAGGATAAGGCCATGCGACGCTTCGCTTTGCTTTCTATTGCTTTTCTGCTCGCCTTCGGCACTACCGCCCGCGCCGAGCCGCAATGGCTGACGCTGCCGCCGACCCCGACGTTGCCCAAGGCCGTCGAGAGCGGCTATGCGCCGGTGAACGGCATCAAGATCTGGTACGCCACCTTCGGCCAGGGCGCGCCGGTCATTTTGCTCCACGGCGGCCTCGCCAATTCCAATTATTGGGGACTGCTGGTGCGGGCGCTGGCGCCGCATGACCGCGTCATCGTCATGGACAGCCGCGGGCACGGCCGCTCGTCGCGCGATGCCCGTCCCTACGGTTACGATCTGATGGCGTCCGACGTGTTGGCACTGATGGATTATCTGAAAATCGACAAGGCGGCGCTGGTCGGCTGGAGCGATGGCGGCATCATCGGGCTCGACATCGCGCTCCATCATCCCGAGCGGCTGACCAAGCTTTTTGCCTTCGCGGCCAATTCCGATCCGAGCGCCGTCAAGGACGTGGGAAAGAGCCCGGTGTTCAGCGCCTTCATCGCGCGGGCACGCAACGAATATGAACAGCTGTCGCCGACGCCGAAGGAATACGACGCGTTTCTCAAGCAGATCGAAAAAATGTGGGACAGCGAGCCGCACTGGACCGCGGACGATCTGCACACCATCAAGGTGCCGACCTGGATCGTCGATGCCGATCACGACGAGGCGATCAAGCGCGAGAACACGCTGTTCATGGCCGACAATATTCCCGGCAGCGGGCTGTTGATCCAGCCGCAGGTCAGCCACTTCTCGTTCCTGCAGGATCCCGCGCAGTTCAACGGCGACGTGCAGCATTTTCTCGCGCACGTGCAGGGGCAGTGAGCGTTCTGGCGGGTCGAGCGCCGCGGCGGATGCGCCGCGGAAAGATCGGGCTGTAAAGATTTGCGCTCGCGCCGGGAAAAGACTCGCGCTGACGCGCAGGAATTTTCAAAGAGAGCGAAATTGCAGCGGCCGAAGATGCAAGGCAAATTTATCGACGGTGAAAGTGGAGGAATTTGTCCGCTTCCGCCACCTCGTGACCGGCATGGAAGCGCCGTCCGCTGATCAGTTCGAGCGTTTGCGCGGCATGGCGGCGGCGCGCCTCGGAGAGCGTCGCATCGCGTACGAGCGCAGCCAAGATCGCCACGGCCTGGTTCTTCTTGGTCGTAAGGGCCTGCGCGATGTCGTCCTTCACCGGCGCGTTGGCCGAGCCAAGCTTGTCGGGTTGGACCGTCGATTCCTGAAATGCGTGCGGGTCTATGGGCGCGGGCCGCCATAGGATGGATTTTAGTCGTCCAAACCAACGGCAAATCTTTGCGTAGAGACCCGGGACGGCTATGGCCATCTCCTCGGTGACGTAGTCTCGGAGCCGGGTCAGCGCCTTGTCATGAGTGCTGTTGTCGGCGATCGCCTGCTCTTCGAGTTCGAGGTTTGGCGGCGTGAGCTGGTCCGCCGTCAATTCGATGCGGACCAGGAGGTTGTCGCGGCGCTGGGCTCGAATGGCAGCCGCAATGCTGTTGGCCTCACTTATCCGCATGCTCGGCAGTGCCGCCAATGCCCATTTGTCGGTGAGGTATTTGAGAAGGCTCGTATGGTCGAACTGCGTCTTTTCGATTCTGCGCTCGACCCAAGGGGAGACCAGCAGAGCCGACACCCGGACGCCTAGCCGATCGAAACTGTATTCCTCATGGTGCTCGTCTGGCGGAACCGCCGCTGGCGGGACAACATGGTCGTAAAAGCCGCCGTGCTCGTCATAAACGATGACCAGCAGCGTCGCATTCCACAATTCTTCATTGGCACGCAGCGCGTTATAGACGTCGGCGATCAGCTTCTCGGCCTTCATGATGTCGTGCGGGGGATGGTCGTCGTTTCCGGCGACCCCCATGAAATCCGGCTCGATAAATGAGAACTGCGGGAAGTCCTCTTCGCGGCCTAACGCGTCCTTGAGAAATTCCGAGAAATAGAAGTACCGCGCGGCATTGTGCGGCAAACGCTGATGGTCAAGCGTCCAGCTTTGCGGAATGTCATGAAAGTAGCACTTCCAGTGGATGCCTTTGTCGGTCATCCGATCGAAGATCGTGTCCTGGGTTTGCTGGAAGTAACCGGCTGGATCGGCCTTATGTGATCCATCTTCCGGCATGTCCACCCGGCCCATAGCCGTGCCAGTCAACATCATAAATCGATTGGGCCATGTTGGGCCGGGGAGTGACGAAAACCAGTGATCGCAAACCGTGAATTCCTTCGCCAGCGCATGCAGCCCCGGCAGAAAATCCACCGGATAATAGCCCATCACATATTGCCGGTCCGCAGACTGGCTTTGCGGATACATCTTCGAGAAGTTCCGAACGAAACCGCCATTTTGATCCGCGAGCTGCTCGGCAACCCATTGCACCTCGTGGTGCGGATCGTACTGCATCTGCCGTTCTTCGGTGGACGCCTGCAGGTAGACCGTACCATCGCCGTCGATATTTTTGTTCGGAGCAGCGGGCGTCACGCCCTCCAGCTCCGGATAGAGCTCCCTGAGCGAGCCGAGCATTTGGTCGAAAGAATGATTTTCGAGAGCGAGCAGGACGACGTGTTTGATGGGATCGGCTGGCATGGCAATGCCGGAGAATGAGCACCGCGAGCAGGCGCGTCGCGCACCAATCTAGGCGATAGTTCAGGGGAGCGCACGCAGAAAGTGCAGCGGCTCGCTCGCTCCCATTGCCTGGAGCGATTATCGAATCTTAATCAGGGGGATTAATTGGAGCGGGTGAAGGGAATCGAACCCTCGTCATAAGCTTGGAAGGCTTCTGCTCTACCATTGAGCTACACCCGCATAACACCTGTAAATCGGCCGTTTCCAAAGGATCTGGCCGGAAGTCGCTGACAACTCAGTCCTCACTTAGTCCAGCCAAGTCCGGTTAGTCGAGCCAAGTCCGGTGAGTCCAGCCAAGTCGTCCAGCCGCAAGGCACATATTAGGCGTGGCTCGATGATCCGCCAAGACCGCCGGGCCACTTGAGCCGATGCCGCTCAAGGACGCGGTTGGAGCTGACCACCCGAACTGCACCGACCGCGGCATCGTCCCGGTCCGACGCCAATCGCGCGCCGCAGGCATCGCCGCTCTGTCGCCTGGCGCATCGCCCTACTCGCCCGCGTCGACGATCCGAACGCCCTAATTCGTGTGGCGCCGTGGTGACAATGTTCCAAAATTCCCGTTGATCGACTCCGGATACTTGCCAAGGAAAGGCGATCTCGGCCATCTGGAAGGCGATGCTTGGCCCTTCGCTTGCAATCCATAAAATGCAGAAGGCTTAAATGCTAACGATGGACAAATATCTGTTTCTCGCATGGTGGTTGCCGCTTGCCGCCGTTCTGGGCTCAGGGCTGTACTGTGCCTGGGCACACGGTCGAACAGCGAATGATCCACTGGACGGATCGGCCGGACGGAAAAGATGAACGATGAGGCGTTTGGCGCATTTGCGCCCGGACATCTTGACCGACTGGTCATCAAGCTGACTTCACCGCTTCCCGACAACTGGTTCGGACTGCGTCTGGCCATCCTCTTACGCCGCGCGGTGACGATGCGGCTCAGATATCCCGATGGCGCTTTGGACGTCGAGCGGTGGCGCATGAAGGTGAGACTGCATCCGCGGGACAATGGCTGCGAAAAGAATCTTCTTTTCACCCCCAAAATGTATGAGCCGGTCGAACTTGATGCACTAAAGCGCGATCTTCACCGAGCAAGGAATGCGCGCCGGCCTTTCGTTTTTCTCGATATCGGAGCGAATGTTGGCTTATTCTCATTGTTTGTAGCGGCCGAGGCTGGCCCCAACACGCGAATATTGGCTTTTGAACCGGACCCGCTAAATCTCAAACGTCTGAACTTCAATATCCAATCAAATCCGGGGGTGGCAATCGAGGTGTTTCCAATCGCCTTGGGGGCTGAAGAAGGTCATCTTGATCTGATACCCGACTCACGCGATCGCGGCGGTACGCAGACTCGAAAACTCGATGCGACAAATGCATCGGCGGGTGTGCGCGTGCCCTGCCGCACCCTGCTTGATGTTCTTTCGAGCGTCCATATCGAAGCCGTGGACGCGATCAAAATCGATGTGGAGCAGTTCGAGGACAGCGTACTCGCGCCATTCTTCAAGGAAGCACCACCACGATTGTGGCCTGCCCTCGTTATTATTGAGGACACTCGCCTGAGCTGGAAAATCGATTTGATGGGTATGATGACACAGAGGGGATATTCGCTTGTCGAGCGCACTAATCATCATAACCTGATATTGCGCAGGCAGCCGGACCCACTCCGGGGCAGCATTTAGGGTATTACAGCCGGACATTCAGCCGCCGTGCTCGGCCAGGCGATCCGCCTCCCCACTTACGCCGGCGCCGGGACGCAAGCTCAGCTCGTACGGAATCTGCGTCGGCCCATATTGGTCGACCACGGCGTTGGTCTCGCAGTCGTAGCGGTGTTGCAGCACGGTGCCTTCGCCGAGCTTCTGGCTGCGCACGATGACGGCGACCGAGCGGGTCGGGCCGCCCTGCTCGGCGTGAATGGCGCGCGGCGGCACCAGATCGACCTTGCCTTGCGAGCCGGTGGTCACCGAAGAAAGCTTCACCTCGGCGTAGCCCGGCCGGCTGCCATCATCGATGCGATCGAAGCGCTCGAGGCTCTCGGTGCCGTCGAGCACGCCATAGAGCACCCAGGCGTCGGCGTGATCGTGGATGCTGCCGGTGCGCCCCGGCACGCGCACCACGCCGTTGATCACGAAGTGATGGTCGGGGTCGACATAGAACAAGAGGTTCTTGCGTCCCTCGGTCGACGGCCAGTTCGCCGAATGCGCTTTCAGCGTGGCGTCCATGACCAGCTTTTCCAGGAGCGGCTTCGCCTTGGCCATGCGGCGTCCGTCATCGGCCTCCGCGGCCCACACGGCGCGCAGATCGGCGATGAACGTATCAAAAACCGGCAAACGGGAATTCAACATGGCTCGCAGCCCCCTATTCGTGCAGCGGTTCGCCTTCGACGGTGCAGCGGCGCAGCAGGCGCCGCTCTTCCTTGGGGAAGTCGGTGCGGGCATGGATGGTGCAGCGATTGTCCCACATCAGAAAGTCGCCGAGCTTCCATTCATGCTCGAAGATGAACTCGCGCCGCTCGCCGATCGCGTAGAGCCGGTCGAGGATCGCAGCGCTCTCCTGTTCGTCCAGGCCTTCGATGCGCGTCGTCATCAGCCGGTCGACGAACAGGGTTTTGCGGCCGGTGTCCGGATGAGTGACGAAGACCGGATGAGAATAATGCGGGATGCCGCTGATGTCGCCGGAGGAACTGGCCTGCTTGGCGCGATTGTATTCGTGGATGTGCAGCGCCTTTTTGCCTTTCAGCTTCTCCTTCAATTCGGCCGGCACCGCCTCATAGGCCTTGTACATGTTGGAGAACATGGTGTTGCCGCCGCGCGAGGGCAGTTCCAGCGCGTAGAGAAACGTGTACTTGTAGGGCCGCGCCGAATAGCCGGAATCAATGTGGAACCAGAACTCGCCGTCGCCGAAGGCGCCGATCGGCTGGCCGTCCACCTTGATGTTGGTGACCAGCAGGACCTTCTCATGATCCTGTTGCACGCCTTCGGCGCGCGCGCGCAGCGCCTCCGGCGCCTTCTTGCGGCTGCCGAGGTCGCCGAAATAGGAGGCAAAGCGCAACTGATCGTCCTGCGAGACCTGCTGGCCGCGGAACACCAGAACGAGGTGCTTGTCCCAGGCCGCCTTGATGGCGCGGAACGCGGACGCGCTCAGCGGTTTGGTCAGATCGACGCCGCTGATCGCGGCGCCGCAAGCCGGCGACAAGGGCGTGACACGAATGTCGGCGGCAGCTTGGGTGTCGATCGCGTCCTGCATCGCGTATCCTTCCCGCAATAAGGCTTTTCCTGAGAAAGCTTTCCCTTGCGCAAACGTTAGCCGGGAACCGCGGCGGCCTCAAGAACGCGCCGATTGCTTTATCGCCGCTCTCCATTCGCGGAACCGAACAGCCGCCGCGCCGGCGTCGCACTTGGTTAGCGCTTGCCGCCGTCCGCCTCGCGTTTGGCCGCGTGATACTTCTGGCGAATGACCGCGAGGTCGACGCGCGGCGCCGGCAGCTTCAGTCCCATGTCGTCCATGGTGTCGGCGACGATCTGCGAGATCGCCAGGTTGCGAAACCATTTGTAGTTGGACGGAATGACGTACCATGGCGCCCGTTTGGTGCTCGTGCGCTCGATCGCCTCCTCGTAGGCGTCAATATATTTCGGCCACAGCTCGCGCTCCGTATAATCGCTTTCGCTGATCTTCCACCGCCGGGCGGGATCGTCGAGCCGTTGCTTGAAACGCGCGAGCTGTTCGTCAGGGGAAATATGCAAATAGAATTTCAGAATCCGCGTGCGATGTTCGCTCAACATCGTCTCGAAGTCGTTGATCAGATCGTAGCGCTTCGACCAGACCGAATGCGGCACCAGCTTGTGCACGCGAACGATGAGAACGTCTTCGTAATGAGAGCGGTTGAAAATCACCACCTCGCCGTCGGCGGGCACGCGCGCATGGGC
>JASHVN010000341.1 GCA_030044555.1 Xanthobacteraceae bacterium
GCCAAATATTGCGACATGGTCTATGTCGTGTTCGGCTCGCACGACTTCGACGATTGCAAGGCCAAGATCGATTCCTATCGCGATCTCGCCCGCAAGGAATACGGCCGCGAGATTCAAGTGTGGAGCTACGCTTATGTCGTTCAGGGCGAGACCGAGAAGGAGGCACAAAACTATTTCGAGGAGTACGTGCAGCAGAAAGGCGACTGGGAGGCCGTCACCAACCTGGTCGACACGATGATCGCCAACGCCAAGACATTGCCGCCGCCGGTGCTGGCCGAGATGAAGAAGCACTTCATCGCCGGCTGGGGCGGTTACCCGCTGATCGGCACGCCCGAGCAGATCACCGACGGCCTGCTGCGCATGTCCAAGATGGGACTCGACGGCACGCTGCTGAACTGGCCGCGCTACATCGATGACCAGCACTGGTTTCGAGACCGCGTCTATCCGCTGGTGGTGCAGGCGGGGTTGAGGTGAGTGTTCCGTCACCCTGAGGCGCTCGCGCGAAGCACGAGCCGACCAAGTCGGCTGTAGCCGACTTGGACAGGTTAGATGCGAAATCGGCAAAAGCCGATTTCGCTGGGGCGACGGCCACCCAGATCGGCTATAGCCGATCTGGGCACTAAAACATTTTCGAAATCGGCCTGCCGATTTCGATTAGCCTCGGCCGCATCCTTCGAGGGCCGCTTCGCGGCCGCCTCAGGATAACGGAACAGCCGCTCAAAAATATGGGCGGCTGGCGTCGCGGCCGAGACCGAGCTCCATGCGGCCGTAATGGGCGAAGTTGGTCTCGACGTTCAGGCTGATATGCATGGCCATGAAATGAATGTCGCGCCACGCCCGCTGAATCGGGTGCGAGGTGACAAAGCCGGCGGTCCCGCTTAACGCCACGAGCGCGTCGATCGCCTCGACGCATAATTCCGACGCCCGCGTGAAATCACGCACCGAGCGCGCCAAAAGCTGCGGCGAATAATCCTGCGGCGCATCGGTGACATTCACGGCGCGGCGCACCAGAAGTTCGGCGGCGTCGATATCGGCGGCGGCGCGGGCCATCCGTACCTGCACGGCGGTTTTCTCGGCGACCGGCGAGCCGTCCTGCGCCTTTCGCGTCTTCGTCCATTCGCGAAACACCTCGTAGGCGCCCTGCGCCGCGCCGATCATCGGCGTTACGAACGAAATCGGCGCGTAATAAAAGAACGGCGTGTGAAAGATGACGCCCGCGTAGATAGCGCTGTCCGGACCTTTGCCGTCGCGCAAATCGGTCAGGCGCAGCAGCAGACCATCCGGCACGAAGGCGTTGTCGGTGACGATGGTCTTGCTTCCGGTCGCCCGCATGCCGGCGGTGAACCAGGTGTCGCGCACCGTATATTGGCCCGGCGGCACCAGAAAAAACATCCATTGCGGCTTGACGCCGTCGTGCGCCATACCCTCGTGCGCCATGCCGCCGAGCATGACCCAGGTACAATGATCGACGCCGCTGGCAAATGGCGAGCCGGCGCCGGAAATGCGGTAACCGCCGTCCACGCGCTCGGCTTTGACGGTCGGCGCAAACGACGCGGCGATCGGCACGTCGAGGCTATCGGCCCACAGCGCCTTCTGCGCGGCTTGCGGAAAGTGCGCGATCAGGTGCGCGTGGTGGGTAATCAGGCCGGCACACCAGCCGTGCGAGGCATCAGCCTTGCTGAGTTCGCGCATGACCTCATACCAGGTGTCGAAGCCAAGCCCGTAGCCGCCGGTCTGCTCGGGCAGCAAAATCCGGGCGAAGCCGGCGTCGAGCATATCCTGCGCCGATTGCGGTGAAATCCGCCGCGCCTCCTCGGCCGCCTCCGCGCGCTCGGCAAAACGCGGCACCAGCGTGCACGCGCGCTGCAAGATCTCCTCCTTGCTGACCGCCGCCGCAGACCCGTTCGGCATCGCGTCCCCCTTATCGTTTCGCGGCTTTCTCAAGCGGCCGGAGCACGAGGCGGCGACCGACCGGGAAGAGCTGCAAATCATAGCGCTGGATCACCCAGCCCCAAATGCCCGACGGCGCTTTGAGCATGATGACGATGGCGATCAGCCCCAGCAGGATCAAATAATAAGTCCCGTAATCGGCCAGCCATTCGCGCAGGAAGATAAAAATCAGCATGCCGATGAATGGTCCTTCGATGGTGCCGATGCCGCCGATGACGACCATGAAGATGACCACGACCGTCCAATCATTAATGCTGAAGCCGGCTTCCGGCGAGATCCTCAACTTCTGCAGGAAGATCAACGCGCCGATCAGCCCGGTGCAGGTCGCAGTCGCGATATAGATGATGAATTTGGTGCCGAACGTGTTGACGCCGAGGCTCGCGGACGCCGGCTCGGAATCGCGAATGGCGGTCAGCGCAAGGCCGTGCCGCGAGCGCAGCAGCAGATAGACGATGCCGGTGACGAAAAGCGACGCTCCGAGCGTCATCAAATACAATATCGCGTCGCGGGTATCGCGGTGGGTGGATATTTCCTGCAGGATCGGCACTGTCAGCGACAGGCCGGAGCCTGCGCCAAGCACGGCAATCAGGCTCGCCAACAGCGCAAACACTTCGGAAACGACCCAGGTGCCGATGGCAAAGTAAGCGCCGCGCAGCCGAAACACCGCGAAGGAAACCGGGATCGCCACCAGCCCGGCGAACGGCCCGGCAATCAGCGCGGCCGCATAGACGTTCATGTTCCACACGCCGGTCAAGTAAAACAGCATGTAGCCGCCTAAGCCCACATAGGCCTGCTGTCCGACGGAGACGAGACCCGCATAGCCGGCGAGCAAATTCCAAAGCTGGGCGAGCGCGACGTAGTAGGCCATTTCGGCAATGAGCCGCATGTCGCCGGCATCGCCCCACCACGGCAACGAAATAAGCGCCGCCAGCGCCAATGCGGCCAGGACGGCAAAGACGCGGCTCGCCTTGGTGGCGCGCTCGACACGGACCGACTCCACGGCGGCGTCCATATCAATCCCTCGTCCGCGGAAACAGCCCGCTCGGGCGCATGATCAGAAGGGCCAAAAATGCGACATGTCCGGCGAGGATCTGCCAGTTCGGATTGAGCGCCGCGCCGATCTCCTGTGCGATGCCGAGCACCATGCCGCCGATCAGCGTGCCCCACAGGCTGCCGAGCCCGCCGATGATCACCGCCTCGAATGCGAGAATAAGCCGGATCGGTCCCGCCGCCGGATCGAAGATGGTGCGGATGCCGAACAGTATCCCGGCGATCGCAGTGAAGACCATCGCGATGCCAAACGCCACGGCATAGAGCTTGCGGTTATCGATACCCATCAGTTCGGCGGTGTCGGCATCGTCGGACACGGCACGAAAGGCGCGGCCCAATCGGGTCCAATAGAACAGAACCTGCAGGCTGCCGATCGACGCCACGGCGACTGCAAAAACCAAAAGCGGGAAGACCCCGACATCGAAGCCGCCAGGCAGATGCAGGCTCGCGGTTTCGATCGCGCCTTCCTTGAGCCGATGATCATAGGCGCCGAAGCCCTGCAGCAGGCCGTTCTGAATGATGACGGAAATCCCGAAGGTCACCAGCAGCGGCGGCAACAGCCCGCCGCTGAGCGTAAAGTTCAAAAGACCCCGCTGCAGCGCATAGCCGAGCAGAAACATCGCTGGCATGACGATGATGAGGCTTAAGAACGGATTGAGCCCGGTCGCATCGACCGCGATCATGCCCACATAGGCCGACAGCACGATGAAGTCGCCGTGCGCGATATTGACCAGCCGCATGATGCCGAACGACATCGACAGGCCGATGGCGAACAGCGCATAGAAGCCCCCGAGCAGGCTGCCTTGAACCAGGATGTTGATCCATTGCATCGGCGCCGTCCTACAGTCCAAAATAGGCGGCCGTGAGCGCGGCGCGGTCGAAATTTTTGGTCGGCGCGGTCAGAGCGAGGCGGCCTTCCTGGAAGCAATAGAAACGCGCGGACGCATCGAGCGCGCGGTTGATGTCCTGCTCGACCAGCACCGCCGTCGTGCCCTCCGCGGTAATGGCGCCCAGGCATTGATAGATGTCGCGGATGACGACGGGCGCGAGACCCAACGACAGCTCGTCGCACAAGAGCAGGCGCGGATTGGACATGAGCGCGCGCCCGATGGCCGCCATCTGCTGTTGGCCGCCGGAGAGCGAAGGAGCCGGCAGGTGGCGCAACTCGCGCAATCGGGGGAACAGCTCATAGACGCGCTTGAGACTCCACGGCCCTTTGCGCTCGCTGTGAGTGCCGAGCAGGAGATTCTCTTCCACCGTCAGGCTGGGGAACAGCCGGCGTCCTTCCGGCACCATGGCTATGCCGAGCCGCACGATGTCGTGCGCCGTCTTGCCGCCGATCGGCTGGCCGGCAAACAGCACCGCCTGCGGTGCGGTCGGCAGCGCGCCGGCGATCGTGCGCAGGAACGTGGTCTTGCCGGCGCCGTTGGCGCCGATGACGGCGACCGTCTCACCCTCTTCGATATCAACGTTGATCGCGAACAGCGCCTGGAAGTCGCCGTAGAACGCCGACAGGTCCCGGGTGCGCAACAGCAGCGTCATGATACCGGGATGCCCATATAGACTTCGCGCACGCGGGCATTCGCCATCACCTCGCGGGGAACGCCCTGGGCGAGGAGTTGGCCGAAATTCATCACGATCAGCCGGCTCGCCACCGAAAGCAGCGCATGCACGATGTGCTCGATCCAGACGATCGTCGTGCCTTGCGCGTGAATATCCTTGATGGTCCGGACCAGTTCGGCGCATTCATGCTCGGTCAGGCCGCCCGCGATCTCATCGAGAAGCAGGAGCTTCGGCCGCAGCGCCAGCGCCCGCGCCATTTCCAGCCGCTTGCGCTGCAGCAAGGTGAGCGTACGCGCCGGCACATTGGCCTTGTCATAGAGTCCGGTGAGTTTGAGCACGTCGCTGCAGCGAAGATAGCTCTCCCGCTCGGTGACGCCGCCGCCGAAAATGGCGCCGACCAAAAGGTTCTCGAACACGCTCATGTTCGCGAACGGATGCGGGATTTGATACGAGCGGCCGATGCCAAGGCGGCAGCGCGCGTGCGGCGCCTTGGCGGTCACGTCCGCGCCCTCAAACGCGATGCGGCCCTTGGTCGCCGCTACGTCGCCGCTGATCAGATTGAACAGCGTCGTTTTACCGGCGCCGTTCGGCCCTATCACCGCCAGCGCCTCGCCGCTTTCGACCTCGACGTTGATGTCGTCGACGGCTTTGAGTGCGCCGTAAAACTTGCAGACGTTCTCGAGCTTGAGGAGGACCGTCATGAACGACTTTGCTGGCCGGCCATTCCCCCTCGCGTTCCCCCGGGTGCATCCGAGGGAAGACGAGGGAGTGACCGGTATTCAGGGCACCCGAGAAGACTTCAGGAATACGCAATCGCCGAGAACGGCCGATCGAGCGGGATGTTCGGCGCCGTCTTGTTGAAGACGATGTTCAGATCGTATTTCCATTTGGTGCCTTTTTCCCATTGTCCGCCCACCAGCGGCGTCGTGCACACGTTCGGCACCGGATTGGTCGGCCCGCCCTTCCAGGTAATCGGACCGACGATCGACTGGTAATCGGTCCGTGCGATGGCGTCGCGTATCGAATCGGCATCGAGCTTCTTGGCGCGCTTGAGCGCGTCGATCGCCACTTCAAGGTTGGCGTGCTTGAAACCGAGCGGCTGCGTCCACTGCTTGCCGCTGGCCTTCTCATAGGCGTCGCAATATTGCTGGGCCGTCTCTCCGGTCAGGCTCGATTTGAAGGGATGATGGTGCGACCACCACACCTCGGTCGACGTGCCGGCGCCGCGGTCGCCCAGCGCCTCGACGGCGGTGGGGAACAACAACGCCTTCGGCGGCGTCATGATCTTGGGCCGGTAGCCCTGTTGCGCGCATTGCGTCCAGAAGATCGCGAATTGCGGCGGGTTGAAAATGCCGCAGGCGATATCGGCATCCATCTTTTTCAGCTCGGTGATCTGCGCCGAGAAGTCGTCCGACAGAGGCGGATAGAGACCAAGGAAATTGACGTCGAAGCCGTGGCTCTTGATGGTGGCCGGCAGCCCATGCTCCGGATTGCTGGCGGCGATACCGTCGGGATCATTGGTCAACATCACGCCGACCTTCTTGTTGGTCGGCAGCGTCAGCCACATCTCGGCGTACATGTTGGCGACTTGGTCGAAGCCCCAGAAGAAATGGTAGGTCCACTCGAATCCCTTCTTCGGGTCACCCTTGCGGCCGAAAAACCAGGACTGCCACGGATCGTCCGAGGTGATGCAGGGCACGCCGTTGAGCTCGCATTGGTCCGCCACCGGGTTGGTCGTGTCGCCCGTTGACGACGCGATCATGATGTCGACCTTGTCGTTATTGATGAGATCGGCGGCGACGTCCGATGCGCGGTTCGGATTCGACTGGCTGTCCCGGTTCAAAATCTGCACCGGGTGCTTCTCGCCGGCAACGACGATGCCGTCGCCAAGGAACTTGCTGACGCCATCGGCCACCCATTTCGACGGCTCGCCGAAGGCGGCAATGGGCCCCGTTTCCGGCGTGATCATGCCGATCTTGACCGGGCGAGCGGCCGCGCGCGAGGACTGAAACATCCAGGGCGAGGCAATGGCAGCGGCGCCGCCGGCGGCAATGAGCTTGACGAACTCGCGGCGCCGGCGGTCGATTTTGGCGCCAACGCCAGTACAAGGCTTCACCTCAAGACAAGACTTCCCCGATTTGGGCTTCATTCCCAGTCCTCCCTCTTGACCGATATTATTTCGGCTTGTGTTCTTTTGACTTGTGTTCTTTTCAGACTTGGCGCGCCGGTGGGCTGCGCCCCACATCATTGCAGACCGGAATAGGCTAGGCTACTGCCTCGTTGCCGCTCCCTCTGAACAAATTATCGATTTGCGGCGTCCTGGACCTTGATCCAAGTCGATAAAATCGGATCAAGGCCTAGATTTTTCCCTTGAGCATGATCCCTCGGGTCAAGCCCGAGGGCATGCTTATCCGAAAACCGGTTTCCACTTTTCGGGATCATGCACTAGCGCCACAGTTCGCGGCTCGCGAGCCTGGCACCCGCGGCCAGCGCCTCGAGCTTCGCCCAGGCAATCTGCGGATGGATGCGCCCACCGAGCCCGCAATCGGTACCGGCGATGACGTTCTCGCGGCCGACCACATTGGCGTAGCGGATGATGCGGTCGGCGACAACCTGCGGGTGCTCAACGATATTGGTGGCGTGGCTGACAACGCCGGGGATGAGCAGCTTGCCGTCAGGGAGTTTGACGTCTTTCCACACCCGCCATTCGTGCTCGTGGCGGACATTGCCGGCTTCCACCGAATAAGCGCCGGCATTCACGCTCAGGACCAGATCGACGATGTCCGTCAGCGGAATGTCCGTGGTATGCGGCCCGTGCCAGCTGCCCCAGCAGATGTGAAAGCGGATGCGGTCCGCCGGCAACCCGCGCAGCGCATGATTGAGCGCCTCCATGCGCACCTGCTCGAATTTCTTGAATTCGCCAAGCGGCGGCTCCGGATTGATCATGTCCCAGTTGTCCGGCAGGCTCGGATCGTCGATCTGCAGCACGACGCCGGCATCGACGATCGCCTTGTATTCCTCGTGCATCGCATCGGCCGCGGCGAATAGAAATTCTTCCTCGGTCTTGTAATAAAGGTCGACGCCGCGCGCGAAACTGCCCGGACCGATCGAGCACATAAAGCCTTCCTCGGCGCCGGCTGAGGCCATCGCTTTCTTGAGGTTGGCGATATCGGCGGCCAACGCCGCGTGGCCGGTATATTTGATCGGTCCGGTGCAGGCGGGACGGCCCACCGGCCGGCGCGCCGCACTGCCCATGAGGCTGCCGCTCGATTCCGGGTCCTGATAAAACTCGCCGAATTTCTGCCAGTCGCGGCGGTTGGCGAACGAGGTCAGCGCCAGATCGGCGACGCCCGATTTCTTGTGCTGGGTTTCGTGCACCGCGGCGGCGGCGCTTCCCGCCGGCGAAAAGCCTGACATGCGCGCGAAGGCGTAATTCCACCAGGCGCCGTAATCGTAGCTTCCGGCCACCGGTTTGCCGAACTCGCCGTCGTCGGGAATATCGACGCCGAGGTCGCGCTGCTTCTTCACCACATCGGCCACCGAGGCGGCGAGGACTTGCGCGTAAGCTTCGTCATCCGCCTTGGCCTCGCCGATGGCGACGGACTTGCTCAGAGCGATGAGATTGGCCGGCCGTGACAGGCTTCCGGCGTGGGTCGTAAGAATGCGATCCGTACTGCGTTTCACGGCGGTCCCTCCCTTACGCGACGATCGAGCATGCGCCGCGAGATGTTTTGCGCGCGCCACAATGCTATTCTAACCGGCAAAACCGATCTAGGCAGGGAGGAATCCGATGAGAGGGCTCGTGGCCTTTGCCGCAGCGGTCGCGCTCGGCTTGCAGCTTGTGGGCAGCGCCGCAGCGCAGTCGACCTATCCGAGCCGGACGGTGCGCTTCATCCTGCCCTATGGCGTCGCCAGCGCCACCGATACCGCTGCGCGCATGTTCGCCGACGGCCTCAGCAAGCTATGGGGCAAGCCGGTCGTGGTCGAAAATCGACCGGGCGGAGACGCGATTGTTTCGCTCGGCGTGTTTGCCCAGGCCAAGGACGATCATGTGCTGTGGTTCGGCCCGGCCGGCGCCTTCACCGCGCTGCCCTATATGCACGACACATTGCCGTTCGATCCGTCGCCCAACATGAACCCGATCGTCAGCATCTCGGTCGTCGTGCTCTCGCTGTCGATGCCGGCATCGATGAAGATCGACACGATTGGTCAGCTATTGGCGCTAGCGCGCTCGGAGCCGGGCAAGCTCGACGCCGCGGCCGCGCCCGGTATTTCGGATTTTTTGCTGTTCGGTTTCTTGAAGAAGCAGGGTGTGCAGGTCGCTGAGGTCCCGTATCGCGACGTCATGCAGGCGCCGGACGATTTGGTCAGCGGCCGCATCCAGGTGCTGTCGTCATCGCTCGCCGTGCCGCAGCCGCTGGCGGACGCCGGACGCCTTAAGATCCTGGTGGTGACCAGTAAGCAGCGCGCCCCGAGCCAGCCCGACGTGCCGACCGCGATCGAAGCCGGCTATCCGGATTTGACGTTCGAAAGCATCGGCGGCGTGTTCGGACCGCCCGGCATGCCCAAAGAGCTGCGCAATCGCATTGCGGCGGATTTTCGCAAGGTGGCCAGCGCCAATCCTGAAATCGAGAAGCGCCTCGCCGCGACCGGTCAGATCATGTCATTGCGCGGCCCGGATGATTTTGCCGCCGCGATCAAAGAGCAGCGCGTGACGCTCACCGGCCTCGCCAAGGTTTTGGGATTGAAGGCGGCACAATAGCTCTTCGTGAACGCCCATTCGGGGCATGGCGCAGAACTCCATGGGCACTAGAGACGTGAGGAACGTGGGCACCAGGGACGAACTTGAGCCCATCGAAAAGGCGAGCCGCGACGCGCTGCAAGAAATGCAGCTTGAGCGTCTGCAGAAGACGTTGCGCACCGTTTACGAACGCGTCCCGCATTACCGGAACAAATTCGCAGCCGCCGGCGTCCATCCGAGCGACCTGAAGGAGCTTTCCGATCTCGCCAGGTTCCCATTCACCACCAAGGAGGACCTGCGGCAGAATTATCCATTCGGCATGTTCGCAGTGCCGATGAATGACATTGTGCGCGTGCATGCTTCGAGCGGCACCACCGGCAAGCCCAGCGTGGTCGGCTATACGCGCGGCGACATCGACACGTGGTCGTCGCTCATGGCGCGCTCGATCCGCGCTGCCGGCGGCCGCTCCACCGACAAGATCCACGTCGCCTACGGCTATGGCCTGTTCACCGGCGGGTTGGGCTTTCATTACGGCGCCGAATATCTGGGCGCGACCGTCATCCCGGTCGGCGGCGGCTTCACCGAGCGGCAGGTGCAGCTGATCGTCGATTTTCGGCCCGACATCATCGTGGTGACGCCCTCCTACATGCTCGCCATCGCCGACGAGTTCGAGCGTCAGGGACTTTCCGCCGGCGATGGCAGCCTGCGCATCGGCATGTTTGGCGCCGAACCGTGGACCGAAAGCATGCGCACGGAGATCGAGCGCCGCATCGGCTTGCAGGCGCTCGATCATTACGGCCTGTCGGAGCTCGTCGGTCCGGGCGTCGGCCAGGAATGTCCGGAAAGCCGGGATGGGCTGACGATCTGGGAGGATCACTTTTTCCCGGAAATCATCGATCCCGACAGCGGCCGCGTCTTGCCCGACGGCGAGCCGGGCGAACTGGTGCTCACCTCGCTCACCAAGGAAGCGATGCCGGTG
>JASHVN010000342.1 GCA_030044555.1 Xanthobacteraceae bacterium
GGCCCGATACACTGGCGAACGGCTTTGGCACCATCACAGCCGGCTGACGCCCGCCCGGAACAGGCCGATGATCAACTCGGCTGCGCCATCCATGGCGCGTTGCGACATGCTGCCTTTGCCGACATTCTGGGCGGCCTGAAGCGGCGCTTCAAGGGCCAGGTCGTCGCCGCGCCACACTTTGAGGGTTCCGATCGCCTGGCCTTTGCTGATCGGAGCCGGCACGGGGCCCATATAATCGATCCGGGCGGAGAGATCGGCATCGTCATCCCGCGGCACCATGACGCGAACGGGCCCGCCGGCAACCAGTGGAACGTAGCCCTGGTTGCCGCCAAAAACCTTGGCCGAACCGACGGCTCGGCCCGCGACAAACAGAATTCGCGATTGAAACGTGTGAAATCCCCAATCCAGCAATTTGCGGGCCTCGTCGGCGCGCTCTTTGTCCGATTTGGCGCCGGCGAGGACGACGATCAGGCGCTCGTCGTCCTGGACGGCCGATCCGGCCAGGCCAAAGCCCGCTTGCGGGGTCTCGCCGGTCTTAAGCCCGTCGGCGCCTATGCCCATCCCGAGCAATGGATTGCGGTTCTCCTGATGAATCTTGTTCCAGGTGAAATCGCGTTGGGCAAAATCCGGATAGAATTGCGGATAGGCTTGGATGAGGTGACGCGACAGCTCGGCAAGGTCGCGCACGGTGACGTGCAGGCCGGGATCCGAATAGCCTGTCGAGTTGGTGAAGGTCGAGTGCATCAATCCGATTTCGCGCGCGCGCTTGGTCAGCATGTCGCCGAACGCGGCCTCGCTGCCGGCCAGCTTTTCGGCGATGGCCATGCAGGCGTCGTTGGCGGAATCGACGATGATCCCCTGGATGAGATCGCCCAGGCTGATCTGACTGTGGATGGCGGCAAACATGGTGGAGCCGTGGGAAGGCGCCCCACCCTTGCGCCAGGTGTTTTCGCTGATGGTGAACTGATCGTCGAGCTTGAGCCGGCCGTGCACGATCTCGTTGAAAACGTATTCCAGCGTCATCAGCTTGGCGAGACTTGCCGGCTCGACCGGCTGATCGGCGTTCTGCTCGAACAGCACGCTGTCGCTTTGCGCCTCAATGAGAATGACATTGGGGATACTGGTCTGGAACCCGCCGCTCTTATTGCTGGTCAGGCTGGGCGCAGCACGCAGCGCAACCGTACCGGCAGCGACGAGCCCGAGTGTGGCGACCGCCACCAGCATCCCGGCTGCGGTCAATTGGGCGAGCCTGCCCCCGAAGCCGACCTCACGCCGCCTCATTTGCAATTCCGCCTCCGCTCGCGATCTCATAGCAGATTTGCATGGCAGAGATATGCGCGCCAACTTCGCTTGCCGAGAGGGTGTTCACACGCTGTGCCGATTATTTGCACACCCACGCGAAAGTGACGCGATGACCGGGAGAATTGCCGTCGGCGCTCGAGAGCGTGGCGCTGTGGATTAATACAGACCGCGGCCGTTGAGCACCTGAGAGGTGTCGTCCGCGTCTGATGGATCGCCGTCTGACGTCGTCCCGGGCGCTGAGCCGGTCATGATCTGCGCGATCGGAGGATCAGGAGCGGGATAATGGCCCGACGCGCTCGCCAGGATCTCAGCGGGTGCGGGAGCAGCCGGAGTCGGTGGGAACACCGGTCCGCGTGCAAGCCTGACCGTGCTCGGCAGCGGTGCCGGCTCATTTTCCCGCAGAGTCGCAGCCAACACGCGGTCGTCCGAGCCCTCGAGAGGGGCCGGTCCAACGTACTCGACGCGCACCAAAGCTGTGCCGCTGTGGTACAGGCCCAACAGGTGCGCCGCACGCATCGACAGGTCGATGATGCGGTTGTGCGCATAGGGCCCGCGATCGTTGACGCGCACGATGAGCGAACGGCCGTTTTGCAGATTTGTCACCCGCGCGTAGCTCGGCAGCGGCATGGTCGGATGCGCCGCTGAAACGCTGTTCATGTCGAAGACTTCGCCATTGGCGGTGTAGCGGCCGTAGAAATCATCGCCGTACCAGGAGGCAAGGCCCACGGCTTTATAATGCGGATCGTATTGCGGCACGTACATGCGGCCGCCGACCACATAGGGCTCGCCGACCCGGTAGGTGCCACCGCCCTTGGGCACCGGCTCGCCGGGGTCGACCACGCGAGGGCTGGGGGCGACGCCGTAACGCGAATCGACGTTCGAGCTGGAGCAATGGGCAAGTGCGAGAGACATCGCGGCGCATACGCCGACCGGCGCCAACCGCCTCAGCCTCGCAAAACGACTGAATGCCGCGCTGGCTCGCCGCCGCATTGTCCCCGAACCCCGCACCCCAACAGAAACGTATCAGATTCTAGCGTGGTCACATTGTGGCGAGAGTTGGCAGGCCCCACCCCATAGTGAATAGGGTGTTGCCGTAAGCGACCGGTGAACTGGAATCGCAAAACTGAAAACCCGAAAACCGCAATCAGCGCCCGATTCGTGCGTTCCGGGGTTGCGCTATTGGTAGATCGGCTTCGCTGCGGCAACGACATTGGGCGGAGCACTCGCCAGTTCGCCAACGATCTTTTCCGCCTCCTGGCCGGTTAGCGGATGCACCGGAAGCTGCTGCTTGGCCATATCGGAGAGGAAGGCGGGGTCCTTCATGGTATCGTCAAAGGCCTTGCGCACGATTGCGAGGTGGTCCGCCGGCACCTGCTTTGACATGATGAACGGCCGCCCGACCTCGTCGCCACCGCTGAGCAACCGCAACAGCTGGCGCTGCTCGTCGGTCGATGCCAGCGTACCGATATAGGCTGCGGTTTCGGGAATCTCCGGCGGCCGGTTTTTGATGAAGCGCACGAACGTATGCACAAGGCCCTTGTTGATCCAATCGGTCGGAATCGAGCTGTATGATCCGCAATCGCCGTCAAGTTCGCCCTGCTCGATCGCCAGCCGCTGCTCGGCACTACCGGGAAAACCGAGCACCTGCTTGACCGGCGCATGAAATATGATGCGCAGCATTGCGCCGTTGATGTAGTTGCCGGAGCCCTTGCCGGTCGAGCCGATAATGAACTGCTTGCCGCCGTGCATGAGCTGATCCCAGCTCTTGATGCCCTTGTCCCCGTAACCGTAACAGACGCGATAATCCGGCGTGACCACGCCGACCCAGGAGAACTTGCGGAAATCAAGGTCGACCCGGTCGGGCTGCACGATGGCCTGGGTGACGAGGCCGGGATTGAAGATGGTCATCACGGTGCCGTCCGTCGGCGCGGTGGCATCGAGATAGCGCACCGAAGTGAGGCTCCCCGCCCCCGGCATGTTCTGCACGATGACCGTCGGGTGACCCGGAATATATTTGCCGAGATAACGGGCGAGCACCCGCGCGTAACTGTCAAAGCCACCGGCGGGCGAAAAGCCGACCACGATGGTGAAGGTCTTGCCCTTGTAGAAATCCTGCGCGTGCGCCGGCAGGCCGAGGCCGCAAAGGCCGATTACCAGCAAGGCAAGAATATACGCGCCACTCCTGTGGCTTCGACGGCTGGGCATCGCTCTCCCCATTCATTGTCCTGGCGGCCGGTCTAGCAGCCAGAATTGGCAGTGGGCAACAGAGGACAATGCGCCGGCCGGCGGAACGGATGCAGGAGACCGGCTCCGTTCCCTACTAGCCCTTTACTGGCGGACCCGGGTAGCGGCCAAAAGCAGCAGGACGGCAGCCGGATCGAGCAAGAGCGCCACCGCGAGAATGAAGCACCGCATGGTCTCATCGTCGGTGGTGCCGATGAGCGCCGCAAGATAGCGCACCGGGCCAAGGTCGGCCTCGACCTGTCTGCGCTCGCCGTCCACCGCGGCTTGCTGCGCCTTGAGGCTGGCAAGCGTGGCAGCGGCTGCCGTGCGTTGCGCCAGCAGGTCGGCCCGGTTCTGGGTCTGGGCGGAAGCCAATGCCATGGCGGTTTTGACATAGCCGCGTCCGGTGGCCGCTTTCACCATGTCGTCGAGCGCGCCGATGCGGTGATCGAGATCGGCGACGATGGCCGATTGCACGGAGAGCCGGCCATTGATGGCCGCCGCATCATTGTCAACCTTGAGTTCGCCGGCGACCGCGTGGGCGATGTGCGCGCGGCTCAAGAAACCGTACACGCCGATCGAGTTGAGCGCCATCAGGACGCCGACAAGCGCGACGAGCGCGCAGCGGAGCACGCGGCCGCCCTGACGCTGGCCGAGCCAGGCAACGGCGGAGAGCTTGCCGAGTTCAAGCGCGCCGCCCATGGCGACGACGGGCCAGAACGCGCCGGCGAAGATCGCGGTGAGTCCGTAGATCGAAAAGCCGGCCGAACAGGTCCCGAGCGACAAGGCGGCGATGAGCGCGGCAATCGTCACTCCGGCTTCACGACGCGGCGCTGCGCTGCGCGATGCATCAGGTTGCGGACTTGCAGCGGTCGGATTTGCCGCGACGGTCGGCTCGGCCGCGGCCTTGCCCTTGCGGCGACGCGTACGGGGAGCGCGCTTGGTGGCGGGAACGTCCTTGGGTTTCAGCGCAACGATGTTCGCGGTAGAGTCTTCTGCAGCCATTGTAAGCTCCTCTGAAGCTTGCAGTGGTCCGAGGCGGCGCGGCGTTCACGCGCAGCGTCTGTTCATTTTGCTTCGGGAATGCTCGGCGGCAAAGCCGCAATAGCAAGAGCCAAGCGTAGAACGCGATGATGACAGGGAAGAGTCGGTCGTCGCGGAGCATTCACGTCGTACGTCACGTCCCTGTTTACCCGATTCGGAAGTCCGCATGATGGTCTGGCGCGCTTGTTCGCAAACTTCGGAAGTCGGGACACGCGGCACGGTACATGGCAGCCAACGTTACCAAGCTCTGCATCCGTTGCGGTTGACGAAACCGCACCTGTTGCGGTTGACGAAATAATGTCATGACTTCGGCTCTAGCTCACTTGAGTTTACTCCAGTTCACTTGGGCTCTGTTCGGAACGTCGCAAAGCCAGAGACTGGCCATGGGGCGGACGTTAGCGATCGTCGGGATCTTTCTTGTTGGCGACGCGCTCAGCGCCAATGCGTATGCGCAAAGCGCCAATGCGCAAGCGCAAAGTGCCCAGTGGTGCGCGTATTTTACCGGCGGCCCCACCAATTGCGGATTCTCGGCTTTCGAAGATTGTCTGAAGGCGATCAAGGGCAAGACCGGCCTTTGCATTCAGAATCCGCAATATGAGCAGCCCCCAGCCGACCAATCGGCCCCTGTTCATCACCACCGGCACCGCTTGCATCGGCCGCATCAGCGACAGAAAAAAGTGGCGGCAGATCAAACTGACTTGGAATCGTGATGGCGCGCGTCGCCGAGCAGCGAACGGACCGCAAGCGGGTTGCCGTGAGAAGGACGTTAAAGGAGCCGATGCCGACGTGTCGCTGGGTCGGCTGGCTGACATTGACACGGCGCACAAGAACGCCACGACCCCCTTCGTGAAAGTCGCCGTGCGCTGTTACGCGCAGTTTCAGCCTTCTGTTTGCTGAAATGATTCCAGTGCATATAGCTGCACCGCGTTACTGCACCACGTAGCTGCACCGCCCTCGTCCGTGCTATACGCGCTCCGCTCTTCCGGGGCATTTGGGTCCGCGCTTGGTCCAAGACCGAGGGCTCATACATCGAGGGCACATCCAATGGCGACATACGTGTACGACTTCCCCCCGAGCGGGAGCGCAAAGCTTTACGTCCAGGGCGACAACGTTTGGCCGATATCAGGCGCCACACGGCCGGCTTACTGGATACGGGGCGACTACTGGTATAGTCAGCCGGGAGGCGGCTCTCCCGCCTTTGTGGTCAAAGGCAAATACGTCTACCAATTTCCTGAATTGGGCAGCCCCAAATACTCCCTCAGCTAAATAGAAATCGCCGCTTCCTTATCTGCTCAGGGGCCGCCGCGTGCGCGCAAGGTCAAGCGTGCGCAAGCCTAAGCTCATCCACGCCGGCGTGGCATGTGGCATGTCCAGGCTTGGCACGTCTTAGCTTGGCACGTCTAACGCCCGCGCCGCGCCAAGGACGTGACCAGCGGCGTTGGGGTCCAAATTGGCTCCGCGTCGCAGCAAGTTGCCAGAGCGTTCGCGGGCGCTATATGGGTAAGTGCTTGATGTCACGTCGCCGGAAGGGTGGCCGAGTGGTTTAAGGCACCGGTCTTGAAAACCGGCAGGGGGTTCCGCTCCCTCGTGAGTTCGAATCTCACCCCTTCCGCCAGCCGCGTTGAAATTGCAGGGGCGTTTACGATCTTCCGCATCGTCCCCATGACGGCCAACCAGGCGACTGAGCTGTTCCAAATTGCGGTCCAGTGCTCGCGCAGGCCTCAATGCGTAGGCGACAAGAGGCCGGCAATGGCGCCGGCCTCTTGTTGTCATGCAGGCCGTTTCAACCGCCGATGCGGCGAGTTTCAGTTGTCGTTCTCGACCGCCCAGTTGTAACCGGGGCTGCCGCCGCCATTGGCGGCGGGGCTGTACCGGCCGGCGCCGTCTGCGTGTGGGACCATCGCGAAGGATCCGTAGCCGTTGGAGTTGGGATAGGCATAATCGTTGCTTCGGTAAGGCGTGGAATAGCCGGCTCTTGCCCTGCTCGACGCCGTGCCGGTGGTCCAGGCACTTTGCGCCAGAGCCGGCGTGGCGATGCTTGCCAGTGCGATTGCGGTGATGAAGGCGAATTTTGACTTGTTGATCATCATTTCTTCCAGGCTGACGAGTGGTTGCGCCCTTGCCCGGAAAATATTCGTCTTTGTGCGTCGCACAAGGAACGCAGTGTTCACAAAAATATGAAATATTCCAGAATGTTAATGCGATTTTTATTTCGCAAATTACGGATGAATTTTGCATCGCAGCAGATTGGCGGCTTGCTGCAATCGTATCGCGACCGCAGATTTGAGCACTGATAATCATGAGAATGGCGCTTCGAAACGCCGGCTACATTACCGCCGCGTAAATCCGGACGCCCGCGACCATAGCGGGCCCGACGGATAGCGCCTCTGTTTGGGTCGGCATGAGGAATGAAACCGGGCCTAGATGAGGGCGCCGGTTCGAGGTTTGCCACGCTCGTTTGCGAACTTCGCAATCGAAGGGCGCTAGCGATTTATCGATGGCGACTTATTGATCTCGTGCGGCTTTGGTTACGAAGTCCGTACAACGAGCCCGCGGCCGTAAAGGTGCAGAGACTTCGCAATTGCCGCAGCGCGAACTCGATTCGATTATGGCGACCTCATCACCTGACGAGATCGCCATAATCTTATTTCGCGCACATCGCCGTCCGGACTGTCTTGTCGCTTCGGCGTGTCGCGTGCCGCCGACAGCGCGCCGGTAATTATCGCGAAGCTGACTTGTTGCGATGACGATAGCTGATGTGACGAACAGGCGCGGGTGCAGGCGCAGCCGGCTCAGCAACCAAGCCGCCGTCGTCCACCGGACGACCGATTGGATAATGATACTCGCTTTGTTGCGGGGCCGCATAATTAAAGGTCTGCGGATTGGTATTCACCGCTCCTGACACGAGTCCGCCGTCGTCAACAGGACGGCCAATCGGATACTGATAGGTCGACGATTGCGCGAAGGCTGCGCCCGAAACGAACATAACGCCGAGAGCCAGCGCGCCGCCGATAAGGTGTGTGTGCTTGTGTTGTCGT
>JASHVN010000343.1 GCA_030044555.1 Xanthobacteraceae bacterium
CCGCAGCCGAGCGTGTCGAGGAGCACGAGCTTGGCTTGCGCGATGGATTTTGCCGAAAAATCCTCAAAGCGCATGCCGGCCGCACGAGCGGCGAGCCGCTCGATGGTGGTCGGCTCTGATCGGGGCATGTTCTTCACGCGCAGGGGCGCCGCTTTGTCGATATCAGTGCGGTGTTGCCTGCTGCTGCGGATGCAGAATGAGCTTCTGCACCCGCCAGTTGAGAATTTCGGCGGTGTAGAGCGTATTCTCGTTCGGGCAGGCGATGGCGTGAACCCAGCCGAACTCCTTGAGCTGTTTTCCCGAGCGGCCAAACATGCCCAGCACCTTGCCGTCGAGCGAGAGCTTGTAGATGCGTCCCGGAAAGGCGTCCGAGACATAGAGCACCTGGTGCGGCGGCGGCGTGATGCAAAGCGCCCAGGGCGCGCCCGGCGTCATGGTGCCGCCGGTTTCCAGGTAATTGGTGAGATTTGGCTTGTTGCCGATGGCCGGCTGCGCGTCCGACGGCGGCGGGACGTCGATTTTGATGATGCGTTGGAAATTTCCGTCGCTGTCGAACACCTGAATGCGCCGGTTGTTGCGGTCGGCGACGTAGATCAGGCCGCTGACGTCGGCGACGATATTATGCGGTGTGCTGAATTGGCCGTCACCCTTGCCCGGTCCGCCCCACGATTTGATCCAGTCGCCGTCCTTGTTGAGCTTGGCGACGCGTGAATTGATGTAGCCGTCGCTGATGAAGATGTCGCCGGCCGGGTCCCAGGTGACATCGGTCGGCTGCCGGAAGCGCCCATTCTCCGCCGGCAGCGGCGGATTGACGTGCGCCCAGGGCTTGGTTTCCGCCTCGGAGGCCTCCTGTTTGCGGCCGATCACCATGGTCACGCGGCCCTGCGGATTGAACCTGATGATCATGTCCGAACCTTTGTCGATCGCCCAGATATTGTCGTCCTTGTCGATGCGCACCGCATGCGCGAAGGACCAAGCGTAAAGGTTCTTGCCGATCTCGCGGATGAAGTTGCCGTCGGCGCCGAATTCCCACAATTGCGCGGCGGTATTGGCGAAGGCCGGCCCATGGCTCGAGCCGCCGCGGTGGAAGACAAACACGTGGCCCTTGGAATTGACGGCCACGCCCGCCGCTTCGCCCATGTAGAGATCGGGCGGCAGCTTCAGCGCGTCAGGGACGGAGTCGTAAGGAATTTCCGGCACGGATTGCTGCGCGAATGCGGGCGCGGCAAGCAGCATGAGCGAGGCGACAAGATAGCGGAGCATTGGCTCCTCCCATGACGGTTTATGGTTGCGCGGCATTGCAGGCGTTTGCCGCAAGCGTTCGTCGACAGTATTGGCTCAACAGTATTTGGGCTCAACGCGCAGTATCCGGCGGCGGTGCCGTGATGTGCAAGCACCACACCAACTATCCGGTATGCGATGCTCACGCGTTGTTTAAGTTCCAAGGTTGTGCAAAATGGCGACCTCGCTCAGGAGGGGGAGCAAGATGCGCACACGATCAGTGCTGAAGATTTTTCCGTTGGCCGTCGCAATCGCGGCCATCGCGGCGGTTCAAATGGCAACAGTTCAAACAGCGTCCGCCGCCAGGCATCGCTATACGCGGCGTCCGGTCGATACCTGTCTGTTCCACCGGCACCTCAGCGCCGCCGGCACCTGGTGTTCCTACGCGTGCAATCCCAACAGTCTCGGTTGTTTGCAGCAGGTATGCACGGGTGGGCACTGGTCTGAAACGCTGCCCTGCCTGCGGCCCTTCTGCGTGCAGAGCTGCGGCTAGTTCGGCCCTTCCTCCCGCCGACCGACTATGCTGCGGGGTTGCCGCATGCACCCCGAAGGGTTAACTCGTGCCTGAACGCGAGTGGCGCGAAGGCATGGACGCACCGGCAAAGACAGCGAAGCTGATCAAGGGCGCAACCGGCGACTGGGAAGTGGTCATCGGCATGGAGGTGCATGCCCAGGTGACCTCGCGGGCCAAGTTGTTTTCCGCCGCCTCGACCGCGTTCGGCGGCGGACCGAACGAGCATGTGTCGTTGATCGATGCCGCCATGCCGGGCATGCTGCCGGTCATCAATGAAGAGTGCGTGCGCCAAGCCGTGCGCACCGGGCTTGGCCTCAAGGCCAAGATCAATCTCAAGTCGGTGTTCGACCGTAAGAATTATTTCTATCCGGACCTGCCGCAGGGCTACCAAATCAGCCAATACAAGTCGCCGATCGTGGGCGAAGGCCAGGTGCTGGTCGACATGCCCGACGGTGGCACGGTGCGCGTCGGCATCGAGCGGCTGCATCTCGAGCAGGACGCGGGAAAATCGCTGCACGAGGAGCATCCGGCGGCCTCGCTGGTCGATCTCAATCGCGCCGGCGTGGCGCTGATGGAGATCGTCACCAAGCCCGACCTGCACTCGGCCGAGGAAGCCAAGGCGTTCCTGAGCAAGCTTCGCACCATCCTGCGCTACCTCGGCACCTGCGACGGCGACATGGAGAAGGGACATCTGCGCGCCGACGTCAACGTTTCGGTGCGGCGGCCGGGCGGGCCGCTCGGCACCCGCTGCGAGATCAAGAACCTCAACTCGATCCGCTTCATCGGCCAGGCGATCGAATACGAGGCTTGGCGTCAGGTCGGCGTCATCGAGGACGGCGGCGCGATCGTGCAGGAAACCCGCTTGTTCGATCCCGACCAGGGCGAGACGCGTTCCATGCGCAGCAAGGAAGAGGCGCACGACTACCGCTATTTGCCCGATCCCGATCTCCTGCCGCTCGAACTGGCGCCGTCGCTCGTTGCCGATTTGGAAAAGGACCTGCCGGAACTGCCGGACGCCAAGAAGGCGCGCTTCACGGATTTTTTTGGGCTCTCGCAAGACAAGGCTGAGCGCCTAACACGGGAAAAGGAACTGGCGGAAGGGTTTGAGGGAGAACTGTACCGATACATCTCCTTAGTTCATGGGGCAGGCGCTGCTGACCTCACACGGCTTGCCTACGGGTCTCAAGCTTTGAGGCTCAAGGTGGACAGACCCTCAGAATTCCTCAGCAATATTGCTGCCGCGGAGCCGTATCACCACGCGATGATAGAAGGCGCTGAGAACCTTTCGAATTTGGTGCTTGGCCCCCTAATAGCGAAGGCTAACGAACTTTATGTCGACCCGGCGCATCACATTGAGAGAGTAAAATTACCGGAACTCATTCGTCTAATCCTAAACGGCACGATCTCCGGCAAAATCGCCAAGGACGTTTTCGAGATCGTCTGGAATGAGGGCGGCGATCCGCGTGCGATCGTCGAGAGCTGCGGACTGCAGCAGGTCACCGACGTCTCGGCGATCGAGGCCGTGGTCGACGAGATTATCGCCAAGAATCCCGACAAAATCGCCGAT
>JASHVN010000344.1 GCA_030044555.1 Xanthobacteraceae bacterium
GCCGTCTTGCTTATGGCTTTCGCACTTCTCGCGAAAACCATGAGAGACAAACCCAATGTTTGATACCCATCGTGTACAACTTGACTGGGGCGGCCGCAAACTCACACTAGAAACCGGCAGGATCGCGCGCCAGGCCGACGGGGCGGTATTCGCCTCCTATGGCGACACCACAGTCATTGCGACAGTCGTTGCCGCCAAAGAGCCGAAAGAAGGCATCGATTTCCTGCCACTGACTTGCAACTACCAGGAAAAGTATTACGCCGCGGGCCGCATTCCCGGCGGCTATTTCAAGCGCGAAGCGCGACCGACCGAAAGGGAGACCTTGGTCTCCCGTCTGATCGACCGCCCGGTGCGCCCGCTGTTTGCCGACGGCTGGCGCTGCGACACCCAGGTGATCGTCACCGTACTCTCCCACGATCTGGAAAACGATCCCGACATTCTGGCGATGGTCGCGGCTTCGGCCGCCCTGACGCTTTCGGGCGCGCCCTTCATGGGACCGATCGGCGCCGCCCGCGTCGGCTTCATCAACAACGAATACGTGCTCAATCCGCAGATCGACGAGATGACCGAGAGTAAGCTCGATCTCGTGGTCGCCGGAACGCAGGACGCGGTGCTGATGGTGGAATCGGAAGCGCAAGAGCTTTCCGAGGACATCATGCTCGGCGCGGTCATGTTTGGCCACCGCCATTTCCAGCCGGTGATCGAGGCGATCATCAGGCTCGCCGAAAAGGCCGCCAAGGAACCGCGCGATCTCACCACGCCGGACAATGCCGCGTTGGAAAGTGAAATGCGCGGCGTGATCGAGCAGGAATTGCGCGCGGCTTACGCGATCCCTGACAAGATGGACCGGCACAAGGCAATCGACGCGGCGAAAGATCGCGTGATGGGCCATTTCAACCCGCCCGAAGTCGAGAACCCGAGATTTCCGAAATCTCAAGTCGCAGGCGTATTCAAGGAGCTCGAAGCGAAGATCGTACGCTGGAACATTCTGGATACCGGCAAGCGCATCGACGGCCGCGATGTCAAAAGCGTGCGACCGATCGTCTGCGAAGTCGGCGTCCTGCCGCGCACCCACGGCTCAGCCCTGTTCACCCGCGGTGAGACCCAGGCTCTGGTCGTGGCCACGCTCGGCACCGGCGAGGACGAGCAGTTCGTCGACGCCTTGCAGGGCACGTACAAGGAAACGTTCCTGCTGCATTATAATTTCCCGCCGTTCTCGGTCGGCGAAACCGGCCGCCTCGGCGCGCCCGGCCGCCGCGAGATCGGTCACGGCAAGCTCGCTTGGCGCGCCATTCGGCCGGTGCTGCCGCCGCACCACGAATTTCCATACACGATCCGCGTCGTCTCTGAGATCATGGAGTCCAACGGCTCGTCGTCGATGGCGACGGTATGCGGCACCTCACTGTCGCTGATGGATGCCGGCGTGCCGCTCAAGCGGCCGACTGCCGGCATCGCCATGGGTCTGATCAAGGAGGAGGAACGGTTCGCCGTCCTCTCCGATATCTTGGGCGACGAGGACCATCTTGGCGACATGGACTTCAAGGTCGCCGGCACTGAACACGGCGTCACCTCGCTGCAGATGGACATCAAGATCGCCGGCATCACTGAAGAGATCATGCGCATTGCGCTCGGCCAGGCCAAGGACGGCCGCATGCACATCTTGGGTGAAATGGCCAAGGCCATCACCCAGCACCGCGCCGAGCTTGGCGAGCACGCGCCGCGCATCGAAGTGTTCTCGATTCCCGTGGACAAGATCCGCGAAGTCATCGGCTCCGGCGGCAAG
Source organism: Xanthobacteraceae bacterium (assembly GCA_030044555.1). Lineage (GTDB taxonomy): Bacteria > Pseudomonadota > Alphaproteobacteria > Rhizobiales > Xanthobacteraceae > BOG-931. Next base: position 1,784 of record JASHVN010000344.1, read on the forward strand.
GTGATCCGCGAGATCGTGGAAAAGACCGGCGCCAAGATCGACATTTCCGACGACGGCACCGTGAAGGTCGCTTCCGCCAAGGCGGAGGCGATCAAGGCGGCCATCAATTGGATCAAATCGATCGCCTCGGAGCCCGAGATCGGTCACATCTACGAAGGCACAGTGGTCAAAGTGATGGACTTCGGCGCCTTCGTGAACTTCTTCGGCGCCAAGGATGGCCTCGTGCACATCAGCCAGCTGGCTCCGCGCCGCGTGCAAAAGACCAGCGACGTCGTCAAGGAAGGCGACAAGGTGAAGGTCAAGCTGCTCGGCTTCGACGAGCGCGGCAAGGTGCGGCTGTCGATGAAGGCCGTCGATCAGCAGACCGGCGAGGATCTGGAAGCCAAACAGAAGGCCGACGGCGAGCATCCGGAGGAGGCCGCAGGCGCGGCCGAATGAGGCTTCGTTGCGGAAGCGCCGCCCAACGGCGGCGATCTCGGAATCAGCGCTTTACTCAGTAACCGCGACAGGCCCCGAGCTGGCCTGTTGCGGCCTGTTGAAAACGATAAGCAGCGGGATCACCGCCAGCGTCGCGATCATCAACAGCTTGTAGTCGTCCACATAAGCGATGATTTGCGCCTGCTGGGTCACCACGGCGTCAAGCGCGGCGCGGCCGGCCGCAACCATGGGATTCCAGAAATGCGCGACGTTGGGATCTTCCAGCGCGCGGTTTACAGCGGTGACGTTCTGCGCGATATCGGCGTGATTGATTTGGGTATTCCGGATGAGCAGCGCGTTGACGACTGAAATGCCGATGCTCGAGCCGATATTGCGGAACAGGCTGTAAAGACCGGCACCTTCGGTTCTTTCCGCCAGCGGCAAGGTCGCCAGCGTCGCCGCGCTCAACGGCACAAACAGAAAGCCGAGGCCGAAGCCCTGAACCATGGTGACGCCGACGATCGTTGCCTGGGAAATGTCCGGCGTCCAGCTGGTCATCTTATAAAATGACCACGCGGTCAGACTGAGCCCAATAGCGAGCAGGATGCGCATATCGGTGCGTCCGACCAGGCGGCCAACGATCAGCATCGACACCATGGTTCCGACGCCGCGTGGCCCCATGATGAGGCCGGACGTGACGACAGGATAATTCATCATCTCCTGCAGGTAGGGCGGCTGCAGCGCCATCGATGCATAATAGGTCAGTCCGATGATGACGATGAACAGCATCCCAGCCGAGAAGTTGCGGTCGCGGAACATCGAGGGCCGCACGAACGGCCTTTCCGCCGTGAACGTATGCACGAGGAACAGATAGAGCGCCGAGGCGGCGATGACCGCCTCGATGATGATTTCGCCTGAACTGAACCAATCCTTCTGTTCGCCGCGATCAAGCATGATCTGCAACGCGCCGAGCGCAATACTCAAGGTGCCGAAGCCGAACCAATCGAGCTTGCTCACCCGATTGCGCGGCGATTCCGGCAGGAAGATCATGATGCCGATCAGATCGAGGATACCGATCGGCAGATTGATGTAGAAGACGTAGCGCCAGCTGTAATTTTCGGTCAGCCAACCGCCCAGCACAGGACCGAGCACCGGGCCGATCATCACGCCTATACCGAACAGGGCCATGGCAAAGCCCTGACGCTCACGCGGATAGACGCCGAACAGAACCGATTGGGAGAGCGGCACCAGTGCTGCGCCGAACGCGCCTTGCATGACGCGGAACAAGACGATCTGCATCAGCGATTGCGCCATGCCGCACAGCATCGACGCCAGCGTGAAGCCGCCGATGGAGATGATGAACAGCCGCTTGATGCCAAACCTTCCGGCAAGGAAACCGGTCGGCGGCGTCATGATCGCGGCGGCGACGATATAGGAGGTCAGAACCCAGTCGATCTGCTCCTGGCTCGCCGAGACGGTGCCCTGCATATAGGGCAGCGCCACGTTGGCGATCGTGGTGTCGAGCGCCTGCATCAGCGTGGCGAGGATCACGCAGATGGTGATGGCTCCGCGATGGCCGCTGATTTCTGTTTTTGTCTCGGCAGCCATGGGGACGCGCTTAGAACAGTGAGAACAGATTCGGGAAGCCGCGCGCGTGACCGGTGTCCACCGCGACTTCGACGCTCATCCCGGCGGCAAGCGGCGGCAACGACTTATCGCTGGTGTCGACGCGCACGCGCATCGGCACGCGCTGCACGACCTTGACCCAGTTACCGCTGGTGTTCTGCGCCGGCAGGAGCGCGAATTCCTCCGCCGCGGCCGGGCTTACGCTCTCGACCGTGCCATGCCATTGCAGATTCGGGTAGGTATCGACCGTCACCGTAACCGGCTGGCCAGGCCGCACATAGGTCAACTCGGTTTCCTTCGGATCGGCTTCGACCCACATGTGATCGGTGTCGACGAGGTAAAAGCCGGTGGTCGAAGCGCTGAGATATTTTCCCGGCGCGATCGACGGCACGTCGGTGACGATCCCGGCAAACGGTGCGGTGACAACCGTGTCGTTAAGCTCGCGCTGCGCCTCGTCGACTCGCGCCTTGGCCTCGAGATATTGCGGGTGCTGCGTGACTTCGATGTTCGCATTGCCGCCGAGCTTTGCGAGTTGAACCTGCGCTTGCTGGCGCAGAGCCTCCAGTTTGTTCTTGTCATTGCCCAGCGTGGCTTGCGCCTGATTGAAAACGGTCTGGGAGATCGTGTGACTCCGCAACAGCATCAGGTCGCTGTTGTAGTTGGTCTGATCGAAATCGACCAACGATTGCTCGGCGGCGATGTCGCTCAACATGCGCTTGTAATCTTGCTTCATCGAGTCGATGGTCAGCGCGGTCTGTTTCAGATTGGCCTTGGCATTGTCGAGTGCGATCTGAAATTGCGCGGGATCGAGGCGATAGAGAACCTGACCGGCGGTCACATGCTGGTTCTCCTTGACGTCCACGTCCTTGACGATTCCGGAAACGTCGGTCGAGATGCCGACCTTCTCGGCTTCAACATACGCATCGTCTTCGGACATGATCTGGCCGCCAGTGACGTACCAGTAGCCGGCGACGAGGAGAACAAGCGGCAAAAGCGCGAACAGTCCCCAACGCGTCCAATTGCGGCGCCGGAGACTGGAACGCTCTTTGCTGTCAGCCGAATCCTTCTGTCCATGCTGCCCCGTCGCCGGCGCCAACGGCACCGGCCGCGGACCTTCGGGCGCTTCATCACGCGCCGGCGGCAGGGGTTTGCGGAGCGGCTCAGCCATAGCGGCGCTCTCCCGCAGCATCGCCTGCGTTCCGGTGCTGGATTGCCTGGCGCAGATTTTCTTTGACGACACCGAGCTGCGCGACCATCCGCTCGACATTCTCGCGCTCGACGCCGGCGAGGGCGGTCGCCGTCAACTCGTCGCCGAGGTCGCCGAGCTTCTCGAGAAGCGGTCGCGCGGCCGGGGTGAGGAAAAGACGTTTTGCCCGGCGGTCGATCGGATCGGGGCGGCGTTCAATGAGCCCGCTGTCGCAGAGCTTATCGAGCAGGCGGGTCAGCGAAATCGGTTGTAATTCGAGCATCTCCGCAAGTTCCGATTGTTTGAGGCCTTCGGACCGATCGAGCCGCACCAGCACCACCCATTGGGCTCGGGTGATGCCAAATTGCGCCGCCTTGTGGTCCGCATAGGTCCGCAGCATGCGTGCTACGTCACTGAGTGTAAAAGCGAATTCTCTGTTGATCGTGCGCGGCAGCACATCGGCCTCCCGCTATTGTGCCTGCTCAAATGAGCCTGCCATAATATAAGCAGGCTTATATATTTGTCCATGAGTTTGTTGCGGTGCAGCAATGCAGAACCGCCACGCCGTGCCGCAGCAATTTAGATATTGAGTCGGGGCCGGCTGACGCCCCTTTCGGCGCTCATGGGAGGATCGCAGACGCCATCGGGGCGAGCCGTCACGCCCATTCGGCTTGCGCCTCCGCTGCCAGGTCGACGGTGCTCTTCACGCCGATATCGCCGAAATGTTCATCGAGAAATCGCCGCGCTGCCCGTTTGCCGTTCGTGTGCAACATCTCAAAGAAGTCATAGTCGGTCGAAAGTTTGCTGGACGCATCAAAGCGCGTACCGAAACGGTCGAGCACGATGCGATGCACATTGATCCGCCGGTATTGCCCCGGACCGAGCCCGCGCGGCAACCGCCCGCGATCGATCAGCCGAGCGACAAAATCGATGGCGCGGTATTCACCAATAAGCGAAGAGTTGAAGGTGATTTCGTTGATGCGGTTCATGATCTCGCCAGACGACATCGGCGTCGCCTGCCGCACCAGCGGATTGATCTGGACCACGAGGACGTCTTCCGTGCTCGTGGTGCGAAAGAACGGAAAGATCACCGGATTGCCCAGGTAGCCGCCATCCCAGTAGGGCACCCCGTCGATTTCCACCGCACGAAAGATCGTCGGCAGGCACGCCGAAGCCATCACCGCTTCGGCCGTGATCTTCTCGCGTGAAAAGATGCGCACGCGGCCGGTCTGCACATTGGTGGCCGAGATGAAAAGCTGCAAATCAGTTGCGGCGCGCAGCTTGTCGAAATCGACAAAGCGTTCGATCAGATCCTTCAGCGGATTAATGTTGAGCGGATTGACATCGTAGGGCGAGAAATAACGCGATACCGCGTCGAGCCAGGCCTGCACCGGCGTGCCTTCGAGCGGCGTAAACGACAACAGGCCCTGCAGCACTTCGCGCTGCAGGGCCGGCAGATTGCCGGTGCTGGAGACCGCGCGCCAGAAATCGGCGAGCCGTTTCTGCGCCTCCTCGCGGCCGCCGCGAACCAAGCCGTCCGCCAGCATCACGGCGTTGACCGCACCCGCCGAGGTGCCGGATATGCCCTCGACCGTAATCCGCTCGTCGCCCAAGAGCTGATCCAGCACGCCCCAGGTGAATGCGCCATGCGCCCCGCCGCCTTGCAGCGCCAGGTTGATGCGCTTCGTCTTTGCCGAAGCTTTTTGCTCCGGGGTGCGCCCGGGCAACAGTGACGCCAAGGGATTCTTCATGCGGCGCTATTCGACGATGACCGCACTCACTCTGCGGTCCAGCCGCCGTCGATCGAAAGATTGGCGCCGGTAATCGCCTTCGCCGCGTCCGAGCACAAATAAAGTGCGAGATCCGCCACTTCATCGACGGTGACGAATTCCTTGGTCGGCTGTGCCGCCAGGAGCACATCACGCTTGACCTGTTCCTCGGTCATGCCGCGGGCCTTCGCCGTGTCCGGTATTTGTTTTTCAACCAGCGGCGTCCACACATAACCGGGGCTGATGCAGTTGCAGGTAATGCCGAAGGTGGCGACTTCGAGCGCCACGGTTTTCGTGAGTCCGGCGAGGCCATGCTTCGCCGAAACATAGGCGACCTTGAATGGCGAGGCGACCAGCGAGTGCGCCGATGCCGTGTTGATGATGCGGCCCCATTTGCGCGATTTCATGCCGGGCACCGCGGCGCGGACCGCATGAAACGCCGCCGACAGATTGATGGCGATGATCTGATCCCACTTCTCGATCGGGAATTCCTCGATCGGCGCTACGAATTGAACGCCCGCATTGTTGACCAGCACGTCGACCGAGCCGAAGGTTTTTTCGGCCGTGTGCACCATCTCGGCAATCTCGGCCGGCTTGGTCATATCCGCCGCTGAATAGACCGCCTTGACGCCAAATTCCTTCTCGATGCCGCCGCGTTCCTTTTCGATGTCGGCCTTGTCGCCAAAGCCGTTGATGGTGACATTGGCACCCTGAGCGGCCAACGCTCGCGCAATAGCGAGCCCGATGCCCGAGGTCGAGCCGGTGACGAGCGCAGACTTTCCTTTCAGCATGGCGATCCCCAATTCATTGCTGAGTGTTGGCAAAAATAGCGCCGGTCGGCGCTGGGTCTTGGCGAGCGCGGCGGAATCTGCGACCGATCTTGCTGCGGCGCAATATAAAAAACGCGCGGTGCGTCACGTTTTCGCGATCCGGCCACGTGCGCTAATATAAGGCCAACCAGGATGACAGAAATGCGACGCGCGATTTTTCC
>JASHVN010000345.1 GCA_030044555.1 Xanthobacteraceae bacterium
TCGAACTTGGCGAGGAACGACCAGTTCGGCGCGAAGAACAATTGCGCGCCCACCGACGTGAGCGCGGAATCGCGCGGGATCGGCGCGCCGTACACCGTGAAACTCGTCCCCGGCAGCGCTTCGAACGACGCATTCAGCGCCGGGGCGCTCACCCAATCATGCGCCCAGGCGAGCTTGGCGCGCAGCATCAGCGGAAAATTGTTGAGCGTGGTGAGATCGTCAAGGCGGCCGCCGAGTTCGCCGCGCGTATCGGTGCCGGTCATCGCGTTGTAGGAGAGCCCGACCCCGCCGCCGGAGAGATCGGTCTCGCTGTAGGCCGGCGTGCAGAAGTCCTGCGCCTGGACCGCCGCATAAGGCGTGACGCCGATGGCGCTGTGATAAACCGGCACGGCGAAGCGGTAGCCGCCTTCGAGGCGCGCGCTGTAGCTCTGGCCCTGGAAGCTGGCGGTGACCTGATCGCCCAGTGCAGCGCGATTGGTATTGAACCAGTTGTTGGCGAAGGCCAGCGCGCCGGCGGCATACCACGGACCGTTATGCGTGACGCCGTAGATGCTGGCGAGGAACGCGTCGCTGCGGCCGGTGCCGAGCCCTTGCGCCAAATTCCAATTGGTGCCGCCGCCGGCGAGCGCGAGGCCGAGGGTGGTGTCGGGCGAGTAGTGATAATCCAAGCCCTCGGCGAAGCCATAGGTACTGGTCGTCACATTGTTTGATCCGACGGCCGGATCGCCATCCGTCGTGCCGCTGCCGCCGAAGGCCGTGCCCCACGTGGTCCAGCGCCGATCGAAGTTTTGTTGGGGCGGCGCCTTGAGCACACCGGCGAAGGCGAGCGCCAGATCTGGCGGCAGGCTCGCCTGTTGATCCGGCGCAAAGCCGAGCGCGCCCCCACCGCCTGGATGGCCGCTGCGGCCGTCGATCGAGGGATCAAGCACGAGGCCCAAAAACGTGTTCATCAGATCGAATGCGCTGCGCTCCGCCCCTGTCGCATCCTCGCCGTCAAGTTGGCTCAAGGCGGTGCTTGGATTCAACCCGAAAGCCGGAAAGAAAGCCGCCGGCAGCGTGCCGCCGCTGTTGAAGTAGGTGTTGATGTTATTGGCGATGCCTTGCTGATTGGCGGGCAAGCGGCCGCCGGCGCCGATCTGCGCCGTCAGGCTCAACAGCCCGTCGGCGTTGAACGTGCCGCCGAAGCCGGGGGCGTTGACGGCCGTGAAGCCCGAAAACGTACCGCTGACGCTCGCCGCGTTGAGAAAGTCAAAGGTCATCTTGTTGTTGTAGCTGCCAGGGGCGAAGACCCCCTCCAGGTTCGCGCCGTTGAGCGCCACGCTGCCCGTTACGTCAGCGATCGAGGCCGTATTCGGGCCGATATTGACCAGATAATTCGCGCCCGGCTGGAAGACGAGATTGCCGTCGATCGTCATCGAGGTGCCGGGCACGCCGGGCGTGCCGGGCTCGAGCGTGCCACCGGAAAAGATGGTCACGGTCAGCGGGTCAAGCTTGCTGGTGCCAGCGAGCGTGCCGCCATTATTGACGTTGACGATGGTGGCGGCGTTGACGTCGCCGTTCAGAATCGCGGTGCCGGAATTGACGTTGACCTCGTTGATATCGGTGAAGCCGTAGCTGTTGCTGCCGTAGGTAAATGTGCCGCCGGCGCCGAGATTGAAGTTGATGGTATCGCTCGAACCCAGCCCGATGATGTTGCCGACGATGGCGCCGCCGGAAATGTTGAGCACGTCGGCGTTCGGCGAAAGCCTGATGGCGCCGGAGATCAGGCCGCCGGTCTGATTGATGGTGACGGCATTGTCGGCGTGGCTGACATCGATGGCGATAATGGCGCTGATGGTGCCGCTGTTGGCGATGGCACCCGAGAAGGTCGAGACGCCGGAACCGAGGAAAATGCCGGTGTAGGCGCTGATGGTGCCGCTGTTGGTGATTCCGCCGCTGAAGGTGGTGACACCGGTGACCTCAATGCCGATGCCGCCGAAGCCACTGGGCTCGCCTGCAAAAGACGTACTTACAGAGATCGAACCGCTGTTACTGATGCCGCCCATGAACGTGGCAATGTTGGAAACTTTGATGCCGGTCGCGCTGCCCACGTATCCGAACGCACTGACGTTGATGGTGCCGCTGTTGGTGACGCCGCCCGTAAAAAGCGAGGCGTTCGATGCGAGAATGCCAATCGGCAGAACGAGTGTCCCGGAATTAAAGACTGTCCCGGTGTTAACGATGCCGCCGGTGACGATGTCGGTGACGGTGACGCCGCTCCCCGAGGAGCTATAGCCAGCGTTAAACCCGACGGCGTCAATCGTCCCGCTGTTGCGGATGCCGCCGGTAAAGGTGGAGACACCGGAGACGTAGATGCCGGTCGCCTCGCCCCCATCCACGCGGATCGATCCGGCGTTGGTAATGCCGCCGGCGAACGATTGAACGCCGTTGACGTCAATGCCGAAGGCGTCGTAGCCGGCCGCGTCAAGCACCGAAATGGTGCCGGCATTGCTGATCCCGCCGCCGGCGCTGCTGCCGAAGGTTGCGACGTTATAGATCTCGATGCCGATTTGGCCGGCCGAGATCGTGCCGGCATTGGTGATGCCGTCGGAGAAGGTCGAGACGCTGATGACGTCAATGCCGCTCAGGCCGGCCGAGATGGTGCCGTAATTGGCGATGCTGCCGGAGAAGGTCGAGACGCCGGTGACGACGATTCCGTCCCCTTGGGCGCAGACCGTCCCGGCATTGGTGATGCCGCCGGAAACGCCCGGGCCGGGCGCGTTGACGCTCGTGCAAGCGGCGAAGGCCGACGACACCGCACCGCCGGCCAGCAGCGCCGCGACCGAGCTCGTGGCCAACAGCACGCGCAAACACGGCCGACAGACGCCCACTGCAATACGCACGAAACCCCTGCCCCCGGTGACGCAACCGATTTCCGCAAGCTCCCTCAGTGTCCAGGCATAACGAATTGTTCAGGTGTTGCAAAGCCGTGACACTGAGCCGACACTTTAGCGACTGGACGGCCGCCGGACGCCAATCCGCATCAATTCACCGCCAGTGTTGCGCAAATATCACAAGGCTGGGCACACCTGCCCGGCGTGCGGGAATACCGCCCTACCCGCCGATGTGGCCCTGTAGGGTCATCGTGCCGAAATCCGATGCGCCAAAGCTGTGACGGACGTTCGGAGTGCGGGCGCTACTCGACGTCTTCCACTTGCGCCGGCTCGCCGCCGAACGCCTTTTGCGCCAGGGCCGCTGCGACAAACTGGTCGATGTCGCCGTCGAGCACGCCGCCGGTGTTCGACGTGGAAACGCCGGTGCGCAGATCTTTCACCATCTGATAGGGCTGCAGCACGTAGGAGCGGATCTGATGGCCCCAGCCGATATCGGTCTTGGCGGCCTGCTCGGCGGCGGCTTTCTCCTCGCGCTTTTTCAGTTCCATCTCGTAGAGCTTGGCGCGCAGCATCTGCCAGGCCTGGGCGCGGTTGCGATGCTGCGAGCGGTCGTTCTGGCACATCACCACGATGTTGGTCGGAATGTGGGTGAGCCGGATCGCCGATTCCGTCTTGTTGACGTGCTGGCCGCCTGCCCCGCTGGAGCGCATGGTGTCGACCCGCACGTCCGCCTCTTTGATGTCGATCTTGATGCGGTCGTCGACCACCGGATAGACGTTGATGCTGGCGAACGAGGTGTGACGGCGCGCATTGGCGTCGAACGGCGAGATGCGCACGAGCCGATGCACGCCGTTTTCCGTCTTGAGCCAGCCGTAAGCGTTGTGGCCTTTGACCTCGATGGTGGCGGACTTGATGCCGGCGCCCTCGCCTTCGGTCTCTTCGATATAATCGACCTTGTAACCGTGCGCTTCCGCCCACCGCGCGTACATGCGCAGCAGCATTGAGGCCCAATCCTGGCTCTCGGTGCCGCCGGCGCCGGCATGGACTTCGAGGTAGCAATCGTTGGCGTCGGCCTCGCCCGAGAGCAGCGCTTCGAGTTCGCGCCGCGCCACTTCGGCCTTGAGCTTGCGCAGGCTCGCTTCGGCTTCGGCGACGACTCTCTCGTCGTCCTCGGCCTCCCCCAGCTCGATCAGCGTCACCTGATCGTCGAGCTCCTGCTCGATGCGCGACAGCGCGGTGAGCTGATCGTCGAGCGCGGTGCGCTCCTGCATCACGCGGCTCGCGCGCTGCGGATCGTTCCAGAGATCGGGGTCTTCGGCCTGCCGGTTCAGCTCCGCAAGCCGTGCACGCGCCTTGTCGACATCAAAGATGCCTCCTCAGCAGCCCGACAGACTGCTTGATCTCGGCGACGATATTTTGGACTTCAGCGCGCATAAAGGGATCGGGAATCAGTGATCAGGGTCAGTGGTCGGCAATCACATAATGTCCGTTGGCCTCGGCCACAACCACATTCTGGATCCCTGACGGCTGTCGCTGACCGCTGGCTTTAATACAACCCGCCGGTGCCGCTGCTGCGCACCGCGCGATCGGCATCGGGGGAAACCGGCTCCGGCCCCTCGTCCATGGTCAATGGTTTGCCATTGGTCGTATCCGTTCCCACCATCGAGTAGCTGTCGGGCGGCGCGGTGCCGGGCTTGAACGCTTCGAGAATGACGCGCGGATCGCCGGGGGGCGCGCGCATGCCGGTCTTGGAATCGACGCGCACGAGCTTGATGCCGGGCGGCATCGGGAACGGGATCGGCGGCTTGTTGGCGAGCGCATCCTTGAAGAAATCGCGCACGATCGGCGCCGCCAGCGTGCCGCCGGTGGCGTTATTGGCGATCTTGCGCGGCTTGTCGTAGCCCAGATAAACGCCGCAGACGATGTCGGGCGAGAAGCCGATGAACCAGACGTCCTTCTCGTCGTTGGTGGTGCCGGTCTTGCCGGCGATCGGCTTGCCGACAGCGCGCAGCGCGCTGCCGGTGCCGTACTGGACGACGCCTTCCATCATCGAAACGATCTGATAGTCGGTCATCGGATCGAGCACTTTTTCCTGGTGATCGATCAGCGTCGGCTCGGGCTGATTGTGCCAGCTTTTGGCATCGCAGCCCTCGCATTCGCGGGTGTCGTGCTTGTAAATGGTGTGGCCGTAGCGGTCCTGGATGCGATCGATCAGAGTGGGAATGACGCGCCGTCCGCCATTGTCGAGGATCGAATAGGCATTGACCATGCGCGCCAGCGTCGTTTCGCCGGCGCCCAACGCATACGAAAGATACGGCGGCAGATTATCGTAGACGCCAAAGTTCCGGGCATATTCGGCGATCAGCGGCATGCCTATGGCTTGCGCCAGCCGCACCGTCATGACGTTGCGCGACTCCTGAAGGCCAAAGCGCAGCGTCGAGGGGCCGAAGAACTGGCCGCCGTAGTTTTCCGGCTTCCAGATGCCGCCGCCGCTCGCCCCCATATCCACTTCGATCGGGGCGTCATTGATGATGGTCGAGGGCGTATAGCCGTTGTCGATCGCCGCGGCATAGACGATGGGCTTGAATGAGGAGCCCGGCTGGCGCATCGCCTGAGTGGCGCGGTTGAACTGGCTTTGGTCGAAGGAGAAGCCGCCGACCATGGCGAGCACGCGGCCGGTATGCGGATCCTCGACCACCATGGCGCCGGATATTTCCGGCACCTGCCGCAGCTGGTATTCGCCCTTCTGCTCCATCGGCTCGACATAAATAACGTCGCCGGGGGACAGCACCTCGTTCACCCGCTTGATCGGATGCGAAGGTCCCTTCGCCGGCTTCGCCCATTTAACGCCCTCGAGCGGTATCACGCCGGTGTCGCGGGCCTTGACGACATTGCCGCCGGGATCGCGCGGCGGCTGCAGACCGATGCGCGCCTGCTCATCGTTCACCTCGAGCACCACCGCCATCCGCCACGGATCGATGTCGGAGAGCGATTTGACGTCGGCGAGCTTGAGCCCCCAATCGCCACTGATGTCGATCTTGGTGATCGGCCCCCGGTATCCCCGGCTCTCGTCGAATCTGACGAGCCCGTCGACCATGGTCTTGCGCGCCAGAACCTGCAGCTTGGTATCGAGCGTGGCGCGCACCGATAGCCCGCCTTCGTACAGCTTCTTCTCGCCGTAATGGTCGACCACGTAACGGCGCACTTCCTCGGTGAAATATTCGGCCTGGTATTCGTGGATGTCGGGCGGCCGCATGTT
>JASHVN010000346.1 GCA_030044555.1 Xanthobacteraceae bacterium
GAAAACCCACCAATCAGCGTGGTGGGTTACGCGCCTTCGGCGCTAACCCACCCTACGAAACGAGTGCGCCGTGCCCCGATCGTGATGCTCCGGCTCTCCACGGCCGGAGCGATCTGACGAAGATCGGGATTGCGGCGATGGTTGTTTGACATCGTTGGCTCATGACTTCGGCGCGACCAAAGAACGCGCCGCGAGAAGGAGAATGTTTGTGTCATTGCGAGCGAACTGCCTCGGTGCCGGACTCATGCGGCACGATGGAGTCCGCATCCGCCTGCCCTGCCCCGGGCTGCGCCGCCTGCGCGTCGCGTTTGCGCGCCTGTTGCACGACACCGTCGCGGCTGCGGGTGCGGCGCTCGCGTTGCGCGTCGAGGAAGCGTTTGACCAAGGTACGCATCTGCACGACGGCGCGGCCCATGAGCCCCCCGGCCCAGACAAGCTCAAAGGGTGTGAATTGCCGCCAGGCCTGGTCGCCGTCGACCAAGGCGCGCGCGATGAGGTTGCCGGCCATGGCCGTGGTATTGAGCCCGTGGCCGCCGAAACCGCTGGCGAGCCACACGCCGGGAGCAAGCTCGCCGATCTGCGGCATGCGGTGCACCGTGTTGCCCAAAGTGCCGGCCCAGGCGTAATCGACCTCGACCTTGCCGAGTTGCGGATAGGTTTTGGCAATGTCGTCGGTGAGCGCGTCCACGTAGCGGCGCGGATTGCGCTGCCAGACCGTGGAGCGGCCAAGCCACATCAAGTGGTCGCCGCCGACAACGCGATAATGGTTGTCGGCGCGATCGCTGTCGCTCACCGCGCCCCGATAGGCGACGGCCTCGGCGAGGCGCGGGCCGAGCGGCGGCGTGGTGATCACATAGGTCGTGACCGGGATAAGCGTCGCCGCAAGCCGCGGCACCACCCCTTTGATCTGCACGTTGCCGGCAAGCACGACCTGGGTGGCGCGCAGCCGCGCGTTCGGCGTGACGATACGCTTGCGCACGCCGGCGGGATCGATCGACAAAGCCTGAGTATTTTCAAAAATGCGCGCGCCGTCGCGCTCGGCGGCAGCGGCAAGCTTGAGCGCATAATTGAGCGGATGAATGGCGATCGCCTGCACATGGTTGACGGCGTGAAAATAGCGCTCGCTGTGCAGGAACGCGCGCACACGCTCGGTCGGCCAGTATTCGACATCGCAGCCCAGTTGGCCGAGCAGTTTGGAAAGCCGCAAAATTTCAGCGCCGTTGTCGAACTTGGAAACGTAAAGCCAGCCGTGCTGCGGTTCGATGCCGTCAGCGCCCTCGGCCGCGATGGTGTCGCGCACGTAATCGAGGCCCATCTCCGACAGCGACCACAGATCCTTGGTGCGCTCGAAACCGACGCGGGCGATGAGCTTGTCCTCGTCGGCGGCAAAGCCCGGCAGCACGAAGCCGGTGTTGCGGCCCGAGGCGCTGCCGGCGAGCCGGCCGGCCTCCAGCACCGCAACCGACCAGCCGCGGCGCGCCACTTCGCGCGCCGTCGTCAGACCCGCCAGCCCGCCGCCGATCACGCAAACCTCGACGTCGAGATCGGACGCGAGCGCCGGCCGCGCCGGCGTCGGAATCATGGTTGCGGTGTACCAGCTTTGCGGATAGCCGGCCGTATCCGCCTGCGTCATCGCCATCTCGTTTCGCAGCCGCCTTGTCGTCGTTCGCCATCATTTGGCGCGGCCATGCTAGACTTGTGTGAATAGGAAAGCGACATTGCCGCCATGCACCGTCTCATGCTGTTGCGCCACGCCAAGACCGAACGCGCCGAACCCGGCGAGCCCGATCGCACGCGCAAGCTCACCAAGCGCGGCCGCGCCGACATACCACTGGTCGGCGCCTACATGACGCGGCACGGCCTCGTTCCAGATCTTGCTCTGGTGTCGCCGGCGACGCGTACCAAGGAAACCTGGACGCTGCTCGCCGCCTCCTTTGCCAAGGCCCCCAAGGCCGCAAACGAGGAGCGCATTTATAATGCCGACTGGAAAACGCTGATGCGTTTGATCGCCGAGACCAAGGCAGCGGAGTCGCTCATCGTCGTCGGCCATAACCCCGGCCTGCACGATCTCGCCGTGCAATTGATCGCCGCCGGCGATAGTGAGGCGCGCGAAAGGGTGACGGAGAAATTGCCCACTTCGGGGCTCGTCGTCATCGATCTTGCCTTCGATGACTGGTCACGCCTGCGTGCCCGCGCCGGCCGTCTCGAGCGCTTTGTCAGCCCGCGCCTGATCACCGCGGCGACTGAATAAGATCAGGATTCACGCCATGAGTGAGACCACGTATCACCGCATCCTGGTGCCCATCGATCTCGCCGACGTCGACCTCGCCAGGCCGGCGATCGACAGCGCGCTGATGATGGCGCGGCAAGGCGGCGCCGTCGTCCGCCTCGTCAACGTCCTGCCGATGACGCCGGTGACGCTCGTCGAATACGTGCCGCCGGACTTCGAGGCGCAGCAGCGCGCCGCCGCCGAGGAGGCGATCGCCATCGTCGCCAAGGAAACCGGGCTGCCGCCCGCGCGCATTTCCACCATCGTGCGTCAGGGTAATGTCGATCGTGAGATTCTCGACGAGGCGAACGCGATGCAGGCGGACCTCATCGTGATGAGTTCGCACCGCACCGGGATGCGCACGTATTTTCTCGGCTCTAATGCCGGCCATGTCGTCCGCTACGCCAGCTGCTCGGTGCTGGTGGTGCGGCAAGCGGCGGACCACTAGAGCATGATCCAGTTCGATTGAATCGGAGCAAGCTCTCGATTTTTTCTTTGAGCTGATCTTATCCGAAAACCGGCTTCCACTTTTCGGGATCATGCTCTAGCGGAGAAGGAGGCAAGGTCATGACGCTCACCGTAAAACCGTTATCGCCGGCGCTCGGCGCTGAAATCAGCGGTGTCGATCTGCGCCAGGATTTGCCGGCCGCAACGATCGCCGCGATCCTCGACGCCTGGCACGAGCATCTGGTTATTCTGTTTCGTGATCAGTCCTTGTCCGAGGACGATCAGATCCGCTTCGCCCAGCATTTCGGCACGCTGCAAAAGCGCACGCGGCCGCCCGAGGCGATCAACGAAGCCGGCTACACCAAATATCCGCAACTGACCATGCTGGTCTCCAACATCCGCGAAAACGGCAAGCTGATCGGCTCGCTGCCGGACGGCGAAATGCATTTTCATTCCGATCAATGCTACCTGGAAAAGCCGGCCACCGGCACCTTCCTCTACGCCATCGAGGTGCCGTCGCAAGGCGGCGATACGCTGTTTCTCAATATGTACAAGGCCTACGAGACGCTGCCGGCGGAGCTCAAAGCGCGCATCGACGGGCGCAAGGCGCTCAACGCCTATCTGTACGATTCGACGACGCGCGCGGTGAACGGCTCGAAGGTCGATTTTTCCGCGCATCCGCATTACGTGCAGCCGATCGTACGCACCCATCCCGACACCGAGCGCAAGGCGCTCTACGTCAATCGGCTGATGACGTTCACCATCGAGGACATGGACGAGGATGAAGGCGGCGCGCTGCTCAACAGCCTGTTCGACCACATCGAGCAGGAGCGCTTCATCTACGCGCACCATTGGCGCGTCGGCGATCTCGTTCTCTGGGACAACCGCTGCACGCTGCACGCGCGCACGGATTTTTCCGACAAGGAGCGCCGGCTGTTGCGGCGCTACGTCGTCATGGGCGACCGGGTGTATTGATTCGTAGGGCGGGCAAAGGCGCGAAGCGCCG
>JASHVN010000347.1 GCA_030044555.1 Xanthobacteraceae bacterium
ACGCCGAGAACGAGGCCCGGCAACAGAGCGGCCTCGAAGACGGCGGCACCGACCCCCACGACTGCAACGGTCGCCACGGTCGCGACGACATCGCTGCGATCGACTTCCGCTTCCGCTTCCGCCTGGCTTGGCACTTCGGTTTCCGCAGCCGCCGCCGCACTCGCAGCCGTATCCTCGATAAACTGCGGCGCAGCCTCGAGAGTGCCGTTTCCGTCGCCTTTTGCCTTCGGCATCCAACTCTCCTTCAAATCCACCACGTGAATCGCTGTTCTGGCAGCCGAATTGCCGATCCGGATCAAGGACTAGGCCCGACTACCCTGTTACCGACCGCCTGTTACGCACGCCCGCCTTAGGATTCCCAAATTTCATGACAATCTGAACACAACCATGCTGCACTGCGTTGGCGGAGCCATCGCGTCAGGTGCGGCCGGCGGCTTTAAGTGCTTGAATTTGTGGAACTTAAATACCGAAGCGCCGGATTTTCCGCAGCGGACTGAAGGCATGCTGACAGTTGCACGCGAACGGATCGGGCGGCGGCACTTTCGGCGCCGGCCACCAGACGGGATTCGGCATTCGCACAATGGCGCCAGGATTACCGCCTACATTGCTATCGCCTCCATCGTCACCGCCTACATCGGTCATTAATAATGGATCAGCCATGGTGGACCAGCCGCAGTCAAAAACGCTGGCGTGTCGACCATGCCGTTTGGGCTTGCCTGCTGAACGCTGGAGCGGCAGCGCCGGCCAGCCGGCGCCGCCAGGCCTTGCGCTCGGCTGCGTGGCAGAAACGGCGCCGCGACGTGACTTCGGACTTAAGAATTAATTCTGCTGATCCTGCGCAACGCGGGAAAACAATCTCGCCAAGTTATTTGTGCGAAAGACCATGTTTATGCGAAAGACCGTGTTAGTGGGAAAGATCGTGTTTGTGGGAAAGACCGTGTTAGTGCGAAAGATCGTCGCGTGACCAACAAACATTTTCGCATCAACAAAAAATGAGCGGTAGAACGAATGCGCATGCGCAAAACGCTTGGCGAATCCCTGCCCGTGTCACAGAACTTTTGCGCCTAGGACGTATGGGAATGCGCAGTCAACCAATTCGATCGCAAAGGCTTCTCACAGCGGCCAGGGCCTGGTTTGTCGTCCCGGTTGAGGGAATCGGCAAGCGGTGGTTTTTTGCGCTGTCGAATGAAAAACCCAATTCCACCTTTTGACCATGAACGCGCCGGCGCCGGCAATTCCGATCATTGACATTCGCGACGGCGGACCGCCGCAGCACGCGCAGCAAAGCGAGATGCAGGCGCGGGCCTTGCGCGACGCCTGTCTCGGCATTTTTCCTCGCGCGCTGTTGTCGGCGCTGCCGCTGTTCGATGCCGCGGCGCGCGGTTTCCTCGAGCGGTCGCGCTCGCCCTACGTGCACGAGATCGCGCAGATCGCCGAGATCCTCGACGTTCCCGGTGTTTGGCTGCTCAATGCCTCATATCAGTGGGCCTGCACCTCGCTGGCGCGGGTCGAGGACGGCGTGCCCTGGCTGGTGCGCACCCTGGACTGGCCGTTCCACGGTCTTGGACGCCATGCCGAAGTGGCGCAAATGCGCGGCAGCGACGGCGATTTCTTCAGCATTACGTGGCCGGGCTATGTGGGTGTGCTCACCGCCATGGCGCCGTTTCGCTTCGCCGCCTGCATCAATCAGGCGCCCATGCGCCGCCGCACCCGGCATCCGTGGCTGCGTCCGTTCGACCTGGCGATGAATACGATCACGAGCTTGGGCGGCGCCGGCCGCATGCCGCCGGATCAGCTGCTCCGCCACACCTTCGAGGTCTGCGCCGATTACGCGTCGGCGCGCCGCATGCTGGAAACCACGCCGATCGCGCGGTCGGCGATCTTCACGCTTGTTGGTTGCGCCGCCGAAGAGATCTGCGTGATCGAGCGCACCGAAACTGATTTCGTGAGCCGCGAGGCCGACACCAGCGCCGCCAACAATTGGGTGCCGGAACGGCCGCGCTGGGAGGGCCGCATCGGTACCCGCCGCTTCCTCACCGGTTCGTTCGACGATGCCGCAGGCTACAGCCGGGCGCGCCGCGAATGCCTGGCGGGCTGGCGCGGATCGCTCGCCGACAGCCGCTTCGGCTGGGTGCGGGTGCCGGTACTCAACCCCTATACGCGGCTCGCCGTCACTTTGTGCCCAGGCCGCGGCATCTTGCGCACCATCGGCTATGACATGACCGGGGCCGAACGGCCGGAGCCGGTGACGCAATTGTGCGAGATCGCGCTGTCGCCGTCCTTGCAGCCGGTATAGCGCCAGTTTGAAATTTGCCGGTCAGAATGAGCCGTTGCGACCGGCGGCACCGAGCGATCATAAAAAACTAAGTCGCCAGCGCGTGTTATCATCCGGCGCTTTACGGGAAGGAAAGCGCATGCCCAAAATCAGCACCGCCGACGGCACCAACCTTTATTACGAAGAGGCCGGCAGCGGCACGCCGGTGGTGTTCGTCCACGAGTTCGCCGGCGATTACCGCACCTGGGAGCCGCAGATGCGGCATTTCTCCCGTTCGCATTGCTGCGTCACCTACAGCCAGCGCGGCTATCCGCCCTCCGACATACCGGACGATCCGGCGCGTTACGGGCAGGATATCGCGTGTAGCGACGTTGTCGCAGTAATGGACGCGCTCGGCATCGAGCGGGCCCACGTGGTCGGCCACTCGATGGGCGCCTACACGGCGCTGCACGTCGGCATCAATCATTCGCGGCGCTGCATCTCGGTGACGGCGGCCGGCTGCGGCTGGGGCTCGCTGCCCGATCCGGCGGCGCGCGAGACCATGCGGAAACTCGCCGCCAACACCGCCAAGATGTTCACCGAGAAGGGCATGGCCGAGGCCGCTTCCATCTATGGCGACGGGCCCACACGCAATACGCAAAAGTACAAGGACCCGCGCGGCTACGCCGAATTCATCCGCATGCTGTCGGAGCACTCGGCGCAGGGTCACTC
>JASHVN010000348.1 GCA_030044555.1 Xanthobacteraceae bacterium
GCGTCGGCAAGAAAGGCGGGATCGCGCAGCGTCGCGGCGAAGGCCTTGCGCAATATCGCCAGACGATCGGCCGGCACGCCGGGCGGCGCCACATAGGGCTGGCCCAGCGCCGGAGGGGAGGAGATGAGCTTGAATATCTGACGTTCCTCATCGTCCTTCGCCAGTTCCGTCAACAGCGGAACGTCGGGCAGATTCCGGTCGCGCCGGGAGCCCGACTGCACCAGAAAATCGACTTTGTGTTCGCTGATCCAATCGGGGTGCTGGCTGGTGATCGAGCCGATGCTGAAGGCGCGCGCCTGCACTTCGCCGCGCTCCATGCCGAGATTGACGTCCTCGGAGCTGCGATAGCCGGCCACGATCTTGAATTTGGTGCCAAGCAGATTATTCACCACCATGGGCAGAAGGACGATGCCGGCGCCGGCGCCGGTGCCGCCGAGAACGATCTGCTTTTTGGTCGCATCCTCGATCGTCTTGATCCCCGCACTGTGCCAGACCAGAATCACCTCGTTTTGCGGACCGGTCGAGCCGAGCCAGTCGAATTTGTCGGCGTCGTAGCGTATGCCGCCGGAATTGAGCACCTGCTGCAGCGGCATGGCGCTGTGAATGGTGGCGATCGCGGTGCCGTCCTTCGGCGCGATATTGTACATGTAGTTGGTCGCAAGCACGTTGCCGCCACCCGGCATGTTTTCCACGATCATGGTGGGATTGCCGGGAATGTAGCGCGGCATATGCCGCGCGACCATGCGGGCGACCACGTCGTAGGTGCCGCCGACGCCGGTCGATGTAATGATCGTGATGGTCTTGCCTTTGTAAAAATCGTCACCGCCCGCCGGCTGCGCGCTGGCGCGTGTGGCGAGCGACGGCAACAGCGCGCATGAAGCGGCGCGTACAAGCCACGCCCGCCGCGACATGCGTCTCGTCAGCTCGGTAGTCACTGCTACGATCCGACCCGGCAAATACTCAGCCATAACGCGAAAAGTCGTGCCCTTCTTTGACCACGAATTCGAGCAGAAACGGCGCGTCCTTTTCGGTCACGTCGACCGCTTCCTTCAGCGCGCCGACGATGTCGGCCGGCCTGTCGACGCGCCGTGACGCGACGTTGAGGCCCTCGGCGACCTTTTGGTAATTTCCGCCGACGGTCATGACGCCATATTTTTTGTCGGAGATCTTCAGCACGTCGCGCTCGGCGCCCATCACGCCGTTGTTGAAAACGACGGTGAGAATGCCGATGCGGTTGCGCGCGGCGGTCTCGATATCCATCCCGGTCATGCCGAAGGAGGCGTCGCCCATGACGTTGACGCAGAGTTTCTTCGGCGCGGCGAGCTTGGCGCCCATGGTGATGCCGAGCCCGTAACCGAGCTGGGTCGACTTGCCCCAGCCCAGATAGGAGCCGGCCAAGGTCGTTTCCCAGAACGGAATCATCTGCTCGCGCGGGCTGCCGGAATCGTGCGTCATGATGACGTTGTCGCGGTCGAACGTGCGCATCATGTCGCGGATCACGCGGTACTGGTTAAGCGGCATTTCATCGGAATTGAGCAGCTTCGACCACTCGTCGAGCCAAACCTTTTTGCCGCCGGCGACTTCTTCTTTCAGCGAGGTGAGGGCGTTGCCGCCGCCGGGGCCCTTCTGCCTGGCGACTTCGGCGATAAGCGCGTCCACGACAAGGCCGGCGTCACCGACGACTGCCAGATCGGCGCGATAGTCCTTGTTGATGTCGCCGGAATCATTGGTCGAATGAATGATGGTCTTTCCCGGCGGAACGGAGGGGCCGAAATTGGTGATCGTCAGGCTCGAGCCGATCGCCATGATGACGTCGGCCTTCTTTAGAAAGTCGGCGTACATCTTGGAGCGCGAGCGCGTCGCCCCGCCGAGCGCCAGCGGATGATTGTCGGCGATCGCGCTCTTGCCGGGATTGGTGGCGACCACCGGCGCCGGCAGCATTTCCGCGAGCGCCGCAAGTTTTTCGCCGGCTTCAGCGTAATGCACGCCCTGGCCGGCCCAGAGCAGCGGCTGCTTGGCGGCCAGCAGCATCTCGACCGCCTTTTTGATCGCGTCCGGATCGGGCGCCACGCGCTGCACCGGCACCGGCGTGTAATCGAGGGCGCCCTTGAATTCCGCCTCGGCAACTTCTTCCGGCAATTCGATCAGCACCGGACCGGGCTTGCCGGAGCGCATGGCCTGATAGGCGCGCCGCATCAGCGCCGGCAATTCCTGCACGTTGTGCGCCAGCGCCGACCATTTCGTCACCGGCCGATAGACGTCGGCGGCGCGAAAAACGGGACGCACATATTGCCGCGCCAGCGGCAGGCCGCCGGCGACGATGAGCATCGGCACGTTTTCGGAGAATGCTTGCGCGATGCCGGGAAACGCATTCTCGATGCCCGGTCCGGCCTGGGCGCCGAACACGCCGTTCTTCTTGCCGCGTTTGATCCGGCTATAGCCGTCGGCGATGCCGACGCCGACGCGCTCCTGACGGCAGAAGATCGGACGGATGTCGATCGCCGCGCACGGCTCGATCACGGCATTGCGCGGGTAGCAGGACAAAAAATCCGTACCCTCGCGCTTGAGAATCTCGGCAATGACTTCGGCGCCATTCATGGGCCTGTCCCTCCCATTTTGCGATTGCCCGCGCCGCGCTGCGGGCGGTTTTTAGAGCATGATCCCGAAAAGTGGATACCGGTTTACGGAAAAGATCATGCTCCAACAATAAGCTAGAGCGGGATGACGATTCAAAGAAAACCTATCCCGCGCTAGCTGCGATCGGATACGGCTTATTCGGCAGCGATCGGGGTGTCGAGCCGGACGTAGTCCATCATGGCCTCGGCGAACGGCACACCCTTCTTCGCCTCGAAGCGGCCGGAGCGCACGCGGTAGCTCGCCGGATTCATGCCCGGCAGTGCCTTGCCGGCGTCGTGGTCCTTGAGCATTTGCAGAAGCAGACGGCGGATCTTGACGATCGCTGCGTCGGAGGCGAGCAGATGCTCGGCGGTCCGATCCGCGATCGACCCCATCGATTCCTGAATGGCGCAATCCTGGGTGCCGAACCCCTTCATGCCCGTATAGGACTCGCCGCTTGCCTGCAGCGCACGGTCGATCAGATAATCGTTGGCACGGTTGCGCACCGCGTGATCGGTGCCCGGAATGTTTTCGGTGTGGATGCCGAGCCCGGCCTTGGTGCGCGCCAGATCCTCCTCGGTGAGCGGACGCGAGGGGTGAAAATCGATGCTGTAGAGCATCGTGTTTTCATCGTCGATCGGCGCCCAGACATGGGCGGCGTGGGGGATCGATGAAATGATCTTGTGGAACGGCGCCAGCATGACATTCATGTTCCACATGATCGTTCCGTCGCCGCGCTCGCGGCCGGTGCCGACCACGAAGCCGAAATCCGTCGGAATCACTTCGTAGTGCGATGCTACAATGCGGCGGCTCGGATCGCCTTCGGCGCCGTGGAGAAAACTCAAATGCGTCGCATCGAAGCCGCCCTCGAGCGCCTGCAGCCAGTTGCATTCCTGGACGTGGCGCGTGGTGTAGCGCTGCTCCGGTGG
>JASHVN010000349.1 GCA_030044555.1 Xanthobacteraceae bacterium
AGCTATCATCTCTATCCGGAAGGCCGCCATTTCGGCATCGACGCCGGCGGCGGCCAGTCGATGATCGTCGATTACCGCGGCCAATTGGTCGGCAAGCAGCGCGACACCAACGGCTCGACCTTCGTTTCCGGCGTCATCAACATCGAAGCGCTGCGCCATCATCGCGAATCGGCGCAGGTCACCAATTGGCTCAAGGACGTCCGCGCGGAGCTCGCGCAGATCATCTACGAGCAGGCGATCTATCCGAAGAACCGCTACCTCGACAAAGTCCCCGGCAAGCACGCCGACTATAAGCGCGAGGTAATCGACAAGCAGGTGGCGCTGATGCAGAAGCGCGGCATCTGGAAGAAGCCCGCACATAGTCCGGGGTGAGGGGACTCGTCGCGAAACAAGCCGGCACTATTCCGCCGTCTGCACTGGCGTCGGGATGCCGGTCAGCGTGAGACCGGCGCCCGCCAGGTAAGTGTGCAGCGCCGCGACCACCTGGGCGCCTTCGCCGACCGCCGCGGCGACACGCTTCACCGAAGTTGCGCGCACGTCACCGATCGCAAATACGCCGCGGCGCGTCGTCTCCAGCGCGTGGCGTTCGCCGCCGGCCTCTGCTCCGGTGAGAACGAAACCTTTTGCGTCCACGGCGATCCCGGCCCCCTTCAGCCAATCGGTATTTGGTTCAGCGCCAATGAACAGAAACAGATGATTGATCGGACGTCGTATCTCCTCGCCGCCGGCGCGGAGCTTCCAGCGCACGGCGCTGAGCGTGCCGTCGCGGCCTTCGAGCGCGCTGACCGTCGCGCCGGTAACGACGTCGACGTTGGTCAAGCTGCGGATACGGTCCACCAGATAGCGCGACATCGTCTCGGCGAGGTCGGCGCGCCGCACCAGCATCGACACTCTCGCGCCCTGGCTCGCCAGATACACGGCAGCCTGGCCGGCGGAGTTGCCGGCACCGACCAGCGCGACTTCTTGCTTGGCGCAAAGCTTGGCTTCGAACGGCGACGCCCAGTAATGGACGCTCGATGTCTCGAACGCATCGAGGTTCTCGACATCAAGCCGCCGGTAGCGGGCGCCGGTCGCGAGCACCACTGAACGGGCTTTGACGCGCTCGCCGATTTGCAGGCGAAGGGTGAAGGTCCCGTCAGCGTCCGCGGTCAAACTCGTCGCCTCGTCGGGGATCGCCATCTCGGCTCCGAATTTCTGCGCCTGGTTGTAGGCGCGCGCCATCAGCGCCATGCCGGTGATTCCGGTCGGAAAGCCGAGGTAGTTTTCGATCCTGGCCGATGCGCCGGCCTGGCCGCCGAAGGCGCGGCAATCCAGCACCAGCACGGACAATCCTTCCGACGCCGCATAGACCGCCGTGGCGAGACCACCCGGACCGGCGCCGATGATGGCCACGTCATAGACGCGATCCGGATCGATCGGCCGCACCAGACCGAGGCATCGCGCCAGATCGTCTTGACCAGGATTGCGCAGCATTTGTCCGCCCGGACACAATACGATCGGCAACTGGTCCGGGGCGATGTGAAAGCGCTCAATCAGTGTCTTTGCCGCCGGATCGTTCTCCGGATTGAGCAACTGGAACGGATGACCGTTGCGGCGCAGAAAGCCCTGCAGCCGCAGCACGTCGCCGTTCTCGGCGCGGCCAAGGATGATCGGTCCGCCGATGCCCGCCTGCAGGATAGCGACGCGGCGCAGGATCAAGGCGCGCATGATGCGCTCGCCGAGCTCGGCCTCCGCAATCATCAGCGCGCGCAGCTTCTCCGATGGGATGACGATAGCTTCGACCCGCTCGCGCACCGTGGCGTCGACGAGCGCCGGGCGATCTGACAACAGCGCCAGCTCGCCGAGAAAGTTTCCCGGGCCGTGGACGCCGATCGGCTGGTGATTGCCGAATTGGTCGCGCTCGGTCACCGCGACCTTGCCGGCGAGGATGACCATGAGGCCAGGGGCGGCCTGGCCGGCGGTCCAGAGCGATTGATCGACCGCGAAGGCGCGCACGTCCCCGAACCGGCGCATCCGCTCGATTTCCGCCGGATCGAGCGTCGGATAAATCTGGTCGGGCCGCTGTTCGCGAATGGACTGCATTTGCGCCATGGTCTGCCTCAGGCGAAGAGTTCGCTGCGAAGTCCGGTTATTTTAGACCAACTTGCGGGGCAGCGAAATTCGGGCCGCGCAGGCGGCTTTGCCTGCATGACGCTTGAGTGGAGCCTCACTTTATTCCCGATCTTGCAAAGGATTTTAGTCGACCTTGTGCGCAATTGCCGGCGACCAAAAACATTTCTCTTATGCCGCTCGCGCTAAACTCTCCGGAAAGGAGGAACGCCAAGATGATACGAGTATTTCTGCTCACCATCGCCGCGGGTTTGACGGCTGGAATAGTTCCCGCTTCAGCGTACTCGTGCGCTGAATGGTGCAGCACCTATCACTGCAGAAAAGCGGAGCCCGGCCCTCAGCGCGTATGCATGAACCGGTGCACCGCGGCTTGTCGGCTGATCGTCTCCAAACGGAGAGGCCACGTTCTTCAGCGCGGCAGGGAGTGAATTGCCGCTGGCTGGGCATCGACCCATTTTCGGGACCGATCTGTTTTCAGGCTGCCGGGATGCCGGTCGCGTCCCAGCTGCACTTGCGAAGATCGGAATTCACGCGGCTTTGCTCAGGACGGTCTTGAGTCTTTGCTCGGCCTCGTTCGACAGCGATGTCTTGAGGACGCGCGGCTTGTATGGCTCGATCTCGGCCAGGACCTTGTCTTCGGTCACGCTCTTGAACAGGATGAACAGCGCCGATGATCCCGGCGGGATCGTCTCCGCGAGTTTTTTTACGAAATCATCGCGGATGCCGTAGTCGCTGAGCGAACCCGACAGGGCTCCGATGCCGGCCCCGGTCACTGCGCCAATGGCCATCCCGGCAAGCGGGTTTAGAAACAGAAGGCCGACCAGCGTGCCCCACAACGCGCCCCTGCTGCCGCCCGCCGCCGCTCCAACTGCGGTCAGATTGACGGCTTGATTGATAAAGACCTTGCCATTCGCGTCGCGCTCTACCACACACGCATCCTCGAGATCGATCAGGTATTCTTTCTGCATCGAGCGCAATTTGTTCAGCACCTCGTCTGCGGTGTGAAACCCGTCAAAGCCAAGCACCACCAGATTGCTCATGGTGTTCCTCCCTGCGCTTTCGAACGACGTTCCATCTTCGCGGCGTCAGGCGTGGCTCTTCAATCCGAACCCGACGAAGATCCAGCCGATCCCGATGATGAGAAGGTCGACGCCGAGCAGCACGCCGAGAACGAAAAGGCTCGAAACCGGCCAATGCGCCAGGATTATGAGGCCGAGCAGTAGCGTCACGACGCCCGAGAGAACCACCCAGGTCCACGACATTCCCTCGCGCATGCTGAAGGCCAGGATGATGCGCATCACGCCGGAGACGACGAGGGCGATTCCGAGCAGCAGGGTGAGGATTGCGGCGGCAAGCAGCGGGTTTTCAAAGGTGACGAGCCCGGCAACGATGTACAAAAGACCGAGCAGCAGCCAGACCAGAAATTTGCCCCAGCTCTTGAACTGAAAGGAATTGATCACCTCGGCGATGCCTGCGATCAGCATCATGATCCCGACCACGAAGACCGTGACCTTCGTGGCGAATACAACGCTGGACAGAGCGATCAGGCCCGCGATCACATAGACGACGCCGAGCGCGACGATCCAGCCGCTCTTGCTTCGCAGCGGCTGGTCAGTCGGGCGATCCGGCATTTGCGCGTGAGATACAGTTGTCATGGGGCTTCTCCCGATTGCACGGCGCGGCCGTTTTCCAGGTGGCGAATCCCAGTAAGCGAAAGCCAGTAAGCGAATTTTCAGATCAGAAATTGTTTGCGCGGATGGACCGAAATTCCCTCGGCAGGCGCCGCTGCGATCCGACCGCTAACGACGAAAACGTGTAAATAACGTGCGGCGCCGACCAACGTCGGCACCGAAGTTCCGGTAATTCGTCTGTTCAATCCTCGTCACTATCTGAGGTTCCGAAGAGGAAGAACAGCAAAATTCTCAACCTCAACGTAACGTGAACGTCCTCTCAACCGAGCAGATCGCTTTTTCACAAAATGCGCAGTCGCGATCGAGGAGGCTGATGTTGCGCCGGGGCGTTTTGTCACGCGCGCACCGGAACTCAGTGATTGCTCAGCGGGTTGTCGCGCTGCGGTGGTTAGTTCGGAAAGTCGCGAGCGACGAAATCGGAAGAACTAAAAACCGGAACAACGGAAAAACTGGGAGCAGTGAAGATGTCCAGTCGAAAAACCGTATTGGCCGTAGCAGCCATCTTGAGCCTCACCATGGTTGGAAGCGCAGCGGCTCTGCCCGCAGACAATCTCGCCAGCGTTGGAAAGACTTCCGCGGCAATTCAGCAAGCGCGGTGGGTTTGCGGCCCGCGCGGCTGCTTCTGGCGGCCCAACGTTTTCATCGGGCCGCGCATCGGCTGGCGTCGGCCGATCTACAACCGCTGGGGCGGCTGGGGAAGGCCCGGTTGGGGATGGCGGCGCGGCTGGCGCCGTTGGTAGCGCGTCCAGCGAATTTACGTTAGAGCATGATCCCGAAAGGTGGATACCGGCTTTCGAAAAAGATCATGCTCCAACACTAAGCTAGAGCAGAATGGCGATTCAAATAAAACCCATTCTGCTCTAGCGCAGCAGCAACGTCCGCCTGATGCCCACAGGCGTCCGGGGGCGGTTTGATCGCGCCCTCGCGCTTCTGCCTGTTCATGCGTGTGCGCGCGGCTGTTAGAACGAGCCCGCGAGCGTGCCCAGCCCGATGACCGCGATCAGGGCGAGCACGGGGCCGATGATGCCGACCATGACGATGTCGAAATAGCTCTCGCGATGGCTCGCGCCACACAGCGCCAGCAACGTCACCACCGCGCCGTTGTGCGGCAGGATGTCGAGCGTGCCGGCGCCGATCACGGCGACGCGGTGCATCAATGCGGGACTGATGCCGGTTTGCAATGCGATGGCCATGTAATTCTGGCCAAGCGCGTCGAGTGCTA
Organism: Xanthobacteraceae bacterium; assembly: GCA_030044555.1. Taxonomy (GTDB): domain Bacteria; phylum Pseudomonadota; class Alphaproteobacteria; order Rhizobiales; family Xanthobacteraceae; genus BOG-931. The sequence goes on from JASHVN010000349.1 coordinate 5,023, forward strand.
TCGTCAGTCCGCCGGAAGCCGAACCGGTCAGCGCGGCGAGAACATTGGTGGCGACGGCGAGCGAGACGAGGGGGCCGCCCTCCATCGCCAGCACCCAATTGCGCACCGTTGCAAAAGCCGGCAGCGCGGCGATGACCGCGCCAAACCCGACCAGGCTGGCGACGCTGACTGCCGGCAGCACTGACGCGTTGGCGCCCGCATCCAGGCTCTGGCGCAATTCCGGCAGACGGGCGCGGTTGAGCAGCACCACGGTTGCGAGCGCAGCCGCCAGCGCCACTACCACGGACCACACACCGGCCACGGCACTGATCGAGGTTTCGCCCCAGCGCTCTTGCGCGAGGTATGAGGAATCCATTTGCGGCAAGACCACAAGCGACATCGCGAGATTGACCACGATGACCATGATCAGCGGCAATGCGGCAATCAGGACCGGAGGATCGATCGCGCCATGGCGGCCGTGGCGAATTTCCGCCGGATCAAATTCGCGCGCCGTGGTCGCGCGCTCGCG
>JASHVN010000350.1 GCA_030044555.1 Xanthobacteraceae bacterium
ACGAGCTTTTCCTTCAGCTCGGCGCGCCAAGCCGGGTGGCAGAAGTCGCCCGTGCCAACCACGCCGATGCCCTTGCGGGCCGCCCAGGCGAACAGATGTTCGAGGTCGAGATCGCGGCTGGTGGCGCGCGAATATTTCGAGTGGACGTGCAGGTCGGCGTGAAAGCGCATTGCGGCCTGGCGCGAACGGTGGCTTGGCAGCCATGCAGGTTACGCTAGGCGGCGATTCGCGCGAAAAGCGCCTGTGGAAATCAAGGTGGACGAAACAATCAGGATTAAACGGATTGGCCCAGTTCACAATCGTCCGCACACCTGCGAGGCACGCTCACATATCGTCGAAATAACTGCGGACCGACCTGTCGGCGGCGCCGACTTCCGGCCCGTCATACGGCATGCCGACCTCCATGGTCTCATGGGCGGCGGTAAACATGTTGACATAGGGTGCGCCGCAGAAGGCGACCGGTTTAACACGCTCCCAAATAACGTAACCTTTGGCATCGACACAGTCCGCGTAAGTCGATGCGGCAACGACGTTGCCGACCACCATCATCCGGCTAAGCCATTCCTTGGTCCAAACCACTTCGCATTCGAAATGGCGAAGGCATTCGGCGATCCGTGGCGGCTTGATCTTGGTCGAGGGCAGTGGGGTGAGACCTGCCTTTTCCAATTCGTTGACGCCGCGCGCGAATGGCAAGCCGACCACGCGCACTTGTTCAAGCTGCCGGCGATCGAATGAGGGCAGGTTCACGACGAATTCTCCTGTCGCCAGAATGTTCTCGCGCGTGTGACCGGCAAGGCTGGTCGTGAATGCGATCTGCACCGGATTGTGGACGATACGCACACAGGTCGCGAATGAGGCCGCATTGATGCGGCCTTCGCGGTCAATTGAGGTGACGATGGCGACATGGCTGGCGGGTGCGAAGAGACGGTCCCAGTATTTTTCAGGTTGGCTGATCAGCGCGGTGGATGGTGAAGTCATTGTGAGCATCCATATTCGGGTAGCAGCCGCTTTTGCGGTGCTTGTCGAGGGGAGTGCGTATAAGGCGCGTCAGTGCCGTGCCCGGATTGATCAGGGTTTCACCGCGCGTCTGGCGCGATCGACAATCGCCGGCGGCGAAGCGTAGATCTCACGCACGAAGTCCGCCACTTGCTGGCCGGTCATTGGCGTAAGGTCGATCTGCAGTCGGGCCGCGTCCGCCCTGAATTTCGGATCGTTGAGCGTTGCATCGAAGGCTTCGCGAAGTGCCTGCGCGTGATCACTCGGGATTTGCGGTGGTGCGGCGAACGGGCGGCCGATTTTCTGCAGGCCGAAGATCAGATCGAACAGTTTTCGATCGTCGTCTGTCTTGGCGTACTGATAGACATGCGGCACGTCGCCGAGCGCCGGGTCCTTGTCATGGCCGAGCTGCAGAATGAGCTTGAACCTGCCTGCCGCGTAATCATCCTTCCATTCGGTCTTGACGGTCGACAGCGGAATGCCGCAGACGCCATGAACTTCACCACGCGTCATCGCCAGACGGATGTCCGCCGACCCGCGATAGCCCTGGATAAGCTTGATCTTGACGCCAAGCAGGTTGCGGAGCGCAATCGGGAATTGTGTCAGAGGTCCGGCCGTGCCGGAGCCGGCGCTGCCGAATAGAATTTGCCTGGTGAACAGATCATCGAAGCTGGTGATGCCGGCGTCCTGCCAGACGCCGCATAGCCCAACGACCGAATCCATGTTGCCGATCCAGGTGAATTGCGTGCCGTCGTAGCGACCCTTGCTGTCACCGAGCAGCGGATCAAACGCCGCCGTATGGGCAAAAATCGCGATCACCGAACCGTCCCGCGGTGCCGCGTTGTAGAGCCAGTTCGCAGCGACGAGTCCGGCGGCGCCAACCATGTTTTCGGGAATCACGGTGGGATGGCCTGCAAGATGGCTTCCCAAATAACGCGCGAGGAGCCGCGCATAGAGATCGAATCCTGTGCCGACTTCGTGGCCGATCACAATACGCAGCGCATGGGATCGATAGAACGATGCTGGATCGTCGGCGGCAGCCGCCGGAACCAGCTTGCTCGCGAGCAGCAAGCAGCACACCAACAAAGTGCGAAGCCGAACAGACACGTCTCCCCCCGTAATCTTTCTAAAACGAATTCCAGCGCTCGATTAGAGCGGCTGCAAGTCGCAGAAACAACAGACAATGACACAAGGCAGCATTGTCGGAGAGCCCTGGACAGCCCGATACGCCCTCCGCATGATCGCGGGCAACCTAGTGGAGCGGATTTGACATTCGCTACCCACCTGGCCGTTAACTCGCGAAGCGAATGTCAAATCCAAAGGCTCCACTGGCACTTATATTAGCTAGTGGTCCTTTGATTCTAACATTCGCATAAGAGTCTGCCGAACCCGGATGCGAATGTTAGAATTGGACCACTATGAGCGGATGCAATATGCCAGTCACGCGGGAACTCTCCGAGTTTGCTCTCGGCATCCGTTACGATGACATTCCAGCCCGCGTTACTCATGAGATGAAGCGCTTCTTTATCGATGCGCTTGCCTGCGCGATCGGTGCCTTCGACGCAGAGCCCTGCAAGATCTGCCGTGACGTGGCGCGCGAAAACAGCGGCCGGCCGGATGCCACGCTAATCGGCGAAACCACAAAGGTGTCGCTCTCGTCGGCAATCATCGCTAACGGCGCCATGGTTCGCTATCTGGACTTCAACGACGGCTACCATTTCCCAAAAGCTCCCGGGAAGATCGGGGGCGGTCATCCCAGCGATTGTCTGCCGGCGGTGTTTGCGCTGGCCGAGCGGCAGCATGCCTCCGGCAAAGCGGCGATCGAGGCGGCTATTGCCGGCTACGAGATCATGGGCCGGATGGTTGACGCGTTCGCCGAGGGTCTCACGCCGATGGGCTTCCATCATGGTTCGGTCATGCCGTTTCTCGGCGCTGCGATCGCGGGACGCCTGCTCGGCCTCGACGCTGCGAAGATGACGCACGCCATGGGAATCGGCGCCTCATCGTCGCTTGGGCTCGGCATCAACGACGCGGAAGGCGAGGAGTACAACAACTCAAAGAATGTCGCCGACAGCTTTATGCTGGAACGCGGGGTCTATGGTGCGCTGCTGGCCGCGCGCGGCTTCACCGGGCCCGAGCGCGTCGTCGAGGGTAATAAGGGGTTCGCATATTGTTTGCTGCGTGGCATTGAAAACTATCAGCCAAAACCGGTTCCGAACGACTATTACCTGATGCGCGCGCGTATGAAGTTTTTTCCGACGGAGTCCACCAATCAGGGACATCTGTTCGCCACCGGCGCCTTGGTGCGCGAGCATGACCTCAAGCCAGAGGATATCGAGTCGGTGCTGCTGCGGCTGAGCAAACGCACCGTGAACCATAATGGCGATCCGGCCAAAAAGTATCCTCGCAACAAGGAAACTGCCGATCACAGCGCCTATTTCATTACCGCGCTCGGCGTCGTGCTGCGCGGCAAGCTTATCCCAACCTCGTTTACGCCGGAGTCTTACGACGATCCGGTCATCCGCGAGCTGAGCGACCGCGTCAGTCTTGAACACGGTCCGGAATTCGACCAGGTGCTGACCGGCGCCATGGTGACGATCCGCACCAAGGACGGCCGCCTGCTGCAGAAGCGGGTCGAGTTTCCGCGCGGCAACCCGGAGAACCGCATGAGCGATGCCGAACTGCGCGACAAATTCATCGAATGCGCCGGTCGGCGGCTGCCAACCGAGCAGATCGATCGGATCATCGAGACTTGTATGACGATCGAGGACCTTGCCGATTTCGGCGGCCTGATGGGGCAGCTTGCGGTGGCAGCATAGCCTGGCCGCACGCGGTTACCATTGACCTGGGCTTGCCGGTGCGGGAATAAAGCCTGCGAGCGCGCAAAAACGGCCAAGGAACAGGAATGTCTGACAGCGAAGAGAAAAAGGATAATAAGCCCGGGTCCCACACGCTCGCCGATCACCTCTACGGTCAGAACCTCGTCCACGAGCACGGCGAGGATACCGACCACGATCACGACCATGACTATGATTTCGAAGATGACGAGGTACCGCTCGAGGACAATCCGCTCTGGCGTCAGGACAACGTCTCGCTGACCACCGTCGGCATCGACATCGGCTCCTCGGGCACGCAGGTCATTTTCTCGCGCGTGCATCTGCGCCGGCTCGCCGAGGATTTGACCAGCCGCTACTATGTGGTCTCGCGCGAGACCTTGTTCCAATCGCCGGTGGCGTTGACGCCATATCAGAGTGAGGAGCGCATCGACGACGCCAAGCTCGGCGCCATCATCGACGACGCCTATGAGGCCGCCGAGTTGCATCCCGACAACATCGATACCGGCGTCGTCATTCTGACCGGCGAGGCGCTGCGGCGGGAGAACGCGCAAGGCATCGCCGCGATCCTGTCCGAGCAGGGCGGTGAATTCGTCACCGCCACCGCCGGCCATCACATGGAATCGATGTTGGCCGCTTATGGCTCGGGTGCCGCGCGCGTCTCCAGCGACGAGAACAAGCGCATCCTCAATATCGACATTGGCGGCGGCACCACCAAGCTCGGCTTGGTCGAGAAGGGCAAGGTGATTGCCACCGCGGCGGTGCATATTGGCGGCCGGCTGCAGGTGGTGGAGAACGGCACGATTGTGCGTCTCGACCCGGCGGGAAAATACCATGCCAAGCGCGCGGGTTTTTCCTGGAATCGCGACGACAAGATCGATATCGCCGATATGCAAAAAGTTGCCGACGTCATGGCCGATACGCTGGTCACGGCGCTGACCGCGCGGCCCATGCCGCACGACGTTGAGCATCTTTATCTGACGGATGCGATCGCCGATCTCGGCCGTATCGATGGCATCATGTTCTCCGGCGGCGTCGCCGAGTACATTTATCAGCGCGAAGACCGCGATTTCGGCGACATGGGGCCGCGGCTCGGCCGCGCCATCCGCGAGTGCATCGAGAAGC
>JASHVN010000351.1 GCA_030044555.1 Xanthobacteraceae bacterium
CGATCCATCAGGTCGAGATCGTCTGCCCGTCGGACGCGACGGCAAAGATCAACGCGCTGCTCTCCGGCCGCCGAGGCCAAATCCTCGGCTTCGATACGCGCGAGGGCTGGGAAGGCTGGGACCTCGTGCGGGCGATGATGCCGGAAGCCGAGATCGGCGATCTCATCGTCGAAATCCGCTCCGCCACCGCCGGCGCCGGCACATTCACCTTCAAGTTCGACCATATGGCCGAACTGACCGGCCGCACCGCCGATCAGATCGTCGCCTCGCGCCGCGCGGCGGAGTAGGGCAGAATCTTGATCGTCGCATCGGCGCTGCGCGGCTGTCTGCCGGGAGATAACCCATTTCCCCTCCACCTAGAGCAGAATGGGTTTTCTTTGAATCGCCATTCTGCTCTAGCTTATTGTTGGAGCATGATCTTTTCCGAAAACCGGTATCCACTTTTCGGGATCATGCTCCAGGGAAAGAGCGGAGAAAAATTCTTATGCCAGCCTATTGGGTCGCGCGCTCGAAGATCAACGATCCGGTCGAATACAAGAAATACACCGATCTCGTGCCGGCGATCATCGCCAAATACGGCGGCAAGGTTTTGGCGCGCGGCGGGCGCTATCAGATCATGGAAGGGCCCGAGAAGTTCACCCGCTTCGTGGTGATCGAATTTCCCACCTTCGCGCAGGGCGTCGCCTGCTTCCAATCCGACGACTACAACAAAGCCGCCGCCTTTCGCCGCGCCAACGGCGCCGGCGAAGTCGAGACCATCATGGTCGAGAGCGGCGACGCGACCAAATAGCGGGCGAGTGCCACGCGCGAGAGACTATTCCGTCTTGATGTGCGCAAACCGGATGACCTTCGCCCACTTCTCCGTTTCGGACTTGATGATGGCGCCGAATTCGGCGGGCGAACTGGTCCGCGTGGCGGTGCCGAGAGCCGCGAAACGATGCCGAACCTTGGGATCGGCCAGGCTTGCGTTAATCGCCTGATTGAGCGTGGTCACGATGTCGTCAGGCGTTCCGCGCGGCGCGACGATGCCGGTAATTCCGATCGCCTCATAGCCCGGCAGGAATTGCGCCACCGGCGGTACGCCCGGAAAGGAACCCGACGGCTTGGCGGCCGTCACTGCGAGCGCGCGCAATTGGCCATTGCGCACATAGCCGAGCGCCGAGGGAATCGGGTCAAACATGACCTGGACCTGATTGCTGAGCAGATCGGTGAGCGCAGCCGTCTCGCCCTCATGAGGCACGATGACGAGGTCAACACCCGCCATCATCTTGAACAGTTCGGCGGCCATGCGCGTCACGCTGCCGAGGTCGGTCACGGCGATGTTGATCTTGCCGGGATTGGCCTTGGCGTAGGCGACGAACTCGGGAACCGTTTTGGCGGGAACTGACGGGTTGACCACCATGATGAATGGCGAGCCGCCGATGCTCGCCACCGGTGTGGTGTCGTGAATGAAATCGAACTTCAGCTTCGGATAGAGCGTCGGGTTGATGACGTTGGGAGCGATGACCACGAGCAGCGTGTAGCCGTCAGGCGCCGCCCTTATCACGGTCTCGGTGGCGATGTTGCCGCTGGCGCCCGGCCGGTTTTCGACCACAAAGGGTTGGTGCAATCGCTGCGACAGCGAGTCCGCGAGCAGCCGCGCGTAAATGTCGGGAGCACCGCCGGCAGGCAACCCGACGATCAGCTTGACCGGCCGGTTTGGGTAGGTGTCCGCGGCGGCGCCGCGTGCCAAGGTGGGGAGCGCGCCGATGCTTCCAACAAAGCGCAGGAATTGGCGGCGAGCGAGAATGCGAGCGAAAATGATTATGTCCTTCCGAATCGAGCGGCTCGCGTGGCGAGCCGTTCGTCGCGGGGACTATAAGCTCCGTGTCGGGATCCCGCTATGCCAGCGCGAACCGCTCGCCCGTTGCGCCGCCGGGCGGTGGCACCGACAGGCCGTCGGCGGCGTATTCGTTGAGCTTGTTGCGCAGCGTGCGGATGGAGATGCCGAGCACATTGGCGGCATGGGTGCGGTTGCCGAGGCAATGCTTGAGCGTTTCCAGAATAAGGTCGCGCTCGACCTCGGCGACGGTGCGGCCGACCAGCGCGCGCGAGACCTGTTCGGCCGCAAAGGCCGCGTGCGCCACCGCCGCCGGACCGCGCTGTTGATCGAGCCGCGCGCCGTCAGGCGCCAGTATGGCCTCTGACCCGATTTCGGCGCCGCTCGCCATGAGCACGGCGCGATGCATGGTGTTTTCCAGCTCGCGCACATTCCCCGGCCAATAATTGACGGAAAGCGTACGCCGCGCCTCCGCGGACAGTGGCCGCACCGCAACGCCGTTCGCCGCCGAATATTTCTTCACGAAATACGCGGCGAGTTCGAGAACATCGGCGGGCCGTTCGCGCAGCGGCGGAATTTTCAGATTCACCACGTTCAACCGGAACAGCAAATCCTCGCGGAAGCTGCCTTCGCGCACCGCCTCGGCGAGATTGCGGTTGGAGGTGGCGATGATGCGGATGTCGATCGGCACCGGCCGGCTGCCGCCGACGCGGTCGATGACGCGTTCCTGGATGGCGCGCAAAAGCTTCGCCTGCAGCCGCACGTCCATCTCGGAAATCTCGTCGAGCAGGAGCGTCGAGCCGTTGGCCTCCTCGAATTTGCCGACGCGGCGCGCCACCGCGCCCGTGAAGGCGCCCTTCTCGTGGCCGAACAGTTCCGACTCGAGCAGCGCTTCCGGCACCGCAGCGCAATTGACGCAGATCAGCGGCTTTTTCGCCCGGCCCGAATGGCTGTGCACATAGCGCGCCAGGACCTCCTTGCCGGCCCCCGAATCGCCGGTAATCAGCACCGAAGCCTCGCTCGGCGCCACTTGCTGGGCAAGCTTGACCACGCGCGCCATCGCCTCGTCGCGGTAGATCAGCTCGCGGGAATCGTCGGCGACGGCGGCAAGCACCGCGGCGATCAGTTCCGGATCGGGCGGCAGCGGGATATATTCCTTGGCGCCCGCATGGATGGCGGCGACCGCGGCACGTGCATCAGTGGCGGTGCCGCAGGCGACGATCGGCGCGTGGATGTGCTCGGCCTCAAGCCCGCGAATGAGCTGGCGGATGTCAATGGCGACATCGACCATCAACAGGTCGGCGCCACGCCCGGCGCGCAGCACCGCGAGCGCCTGGGCGTTGTCCGCCGCATGGGTCACGGTGGCGCCCTTGTCCATCGCCAGCTTGGTCGCGGTCGTCAGCTGGCCGTTGAGTGTGCCGATGATGAGAAGCCGCATGGCCTATTTCCCCCTCGCCCCCTGCCGAAGCATCACGTGCGCTCCGCCTTAATGATTTCCGTCATGGTCACGCCGAGTTTTTCTTCCACCAGCACCACCTCGCCGCGCGCGACCAGCCGGTTGTTGACGTAGATGTCGATCGCCTCGCCGACCTTGCGATCGAGTTCGAGCACGGTGCCGGGGCCGATCTTGAGCAGATCGCCGATCTCCATGCGCGCGCGCCCCAACACCGCCGAGACTTGCACCGGCACGTCGAAAACCGCCTCGAGATCGGAGGCAATGCGCGTCGTCGGTCCTTCCGGCTCCGCTATTGCCGCAGCGTCGGGCTGCATTCCGCCTTTCTCCAGATCAGGCAGCGCGACCTTGGCGTCATCACTCATCGTCGCATCTCCTTAAGGTTTCTCGTTGGCGCCCGGGACATTGCGGCGGGCGCTGAGATAGCGCGCGACCGCCTCGCCGATCGCTGCATCGACCCTGGTTCTGTCGCGGTCGATGCCGCCGTCGGCCCATTCGATGCGGCAGTCGCCGGACCCGATATCGGACTCGGCGAGCACCACCAGGCGGCCCTCGAAGCCGCGCGCGCGCACGATGTCTTCGAGTTTTTCCCGCGCGGCCGCATAGACGGCGTCGCTGACGCGTACCGCGATGTGCGGCGCGCTCATCAATTGGCGGAAGCAATCGCTCGCCAGCGCCGAGATTTCGGCGAACGGCTCGCGTTCGATCAGCGCCGGGGCGAGCTTTCTCGCGACCGCTACCGCAACCTCGACAGCCTCGCATTCGAGGCGGGTTTCGATGGCGGCGAGCTTGCTGTGGGTTTCGGCGATGCCCTTGGCGATGCGGTCAAGCGCGGCGGCGATGCGGCGGTCGGCCTCGATCTTGGCGTCGCGCTGTGCGTCCGCATAGCCGCGCTGTTGCGCGGCTTTTTCCGCTTCGGCGAGTTTCTGCGCATGCTCGGCGAGCGCGATCGTCTGCTTGCGCTCGGCGCCGCTGGCGAAGTCCACATCGAACAGAAATTTGGTCGGTGCGCCCATTGCGGTCTCAGTAAATCAGCTCTTCGTCGCCGCGGCTCTTGGAGATGACGATCTCGCCCTTGGCGCCGAGGTCCTTGGCGAGATTGACCAGAAGGGCCTGCGCTTCGTCGACTTCGCGCAGCCGCACGGGTCCCATGGCCTGCATATCCTCCATCAGCATTTTTGCGGCGCGCGTCGACATGGCGGAGAGGAAGAACTGGCGCACCGGCTCGGCGGCGCCCTTGAGCGCAATGGCGAGCTTGTCCTTCTCGATGTGGCGCATGAGCGTCTGCGACGATGCGGCGTCGAGCTTGGTGAGATCGTCGAACGTGAACATCAATGTCTTGATGCGTTCGGCGCTTTCGCGGTTTTCTTCCTCGAGCGCGGTGAGGAAGCGTGTCTCGGTCTGCCGGTCGAAATTGTTGAAGATTTCGGCCATGACTTCGTGCGCGTCGCGCCGCCGCGTCTGTGACAGATTGGACATGAATTCGGTGCGCAATGTCTGCTCGACGCGCTCGAGAACCTCCTTCTGCACGGCTTCCATGCGCAGCATGCGGTTGATCACGTCGAGCGCCAGATCCTCAGGCAGGATCGCGAGCACACGCGCGGCGTGGTCGGGCCCGATCTTCGAGAGCACGACGGCCACGGTCTGCGGGTATTCGTTCTTCAGGTAATTGGCGAGCACCTCTTCCTGAACGTTGGACAACTTTTCCCACATATTGCGGCCGGCCGGTCCGCGGATCTCGTCCATGATGATGCCGACGCGCTCCGGCGGCAGGTATTGCTGCAGCAGGCGCTCGGTGGCGTCGTAATTGCCCATCAGCGCGCCCGAGGCCGACATCAGCGAGACGAATTCGAGCAGGAGATTCTCGACCAGCTCGGCATCGATCGTGCCGATGGTCGACATCACGATCGAAATCTGCCGCAATTCATCGTCGTCAAGCATTTCCCAGACTTTGCCGCCGTGCTGCTCGCCGAGCGCCAGCATCAGCACCGCCACGCGCTCGGGGCCGGTGAGGCGGCGCTTGCTGCTCGACCCTTTAGCGCGACCCGCGAGACTCGCCAGTGCGCTGGCGATCTCCGGGGGGATCGGTTCCTCCCTTTTCTGATATGCCGAAGGCATGGTCTCGCTCGATCAGGCGGCGGCGTTCTCGTGCAGCCATTGACGGATGATGGAAACGGTCTCGTGCGGATTGCGATCGGCGATTTCGCCGACTTTTTCCACCGACTGGGCGTGGACCTGGCCCTGGATTTGCGCGATGTCGATCATCTTGGCGGTATCGCTCGGCTGTGCCTTGAAGGTGACGGTTTCAGCCACGGCGCCGGCGTCCGTCGCCGGGCTGTCGCTGGCCGGGGGCAGCGCGGCGAGGCCGTCGGCAGGAGCCACCACGCGCCGCACCAGCGGCCGCACCACGAGCAGCAGGACCGCAAAGCCAAGAAGGCCCATCACCACCCATTCGATGGACGTCATGATGTCGTCCTTGGAGAAATGCAGTGCGGCGAGCCAGCCGCTCGGCGCTTCGATCGGCTCTGCGGGCGGTTCGGCGAAGGGCAGATTGACGACCTGGACCTGATCGCCGCGCTTCTGATCGAAGCCGATCGCCGAGCGCACCAGCGCCGCGATCTGATCGATCTCCTCCTTGCTGCGCGGCTTATAGACCACCTCGCCCTTGTCGTTCTTGACGTAAGTGCCGTCGACCAGCACGGCGACCGAGATGCGGCTGACGCGGCCGCCTTCGGTCACCTGGGTCTTGGTGATTTTCGAAATCTCGTAATTGATGGTCTCTTCGGTTTTTCTGCTTTCGTCACGCGGCGGCGCGTTGGCTGCGGCGGGCGCGGCGGGAGGCTGCGCCTGCTGGCCCTGGGGAATCTCGTTGCCGACGGTGACCTCGCCGTTATTCGAGTTGGTGGCCGAGGTTTCTTCGCGGGTCTGACTCGAGCGGACGACGCGGCCGTCGGGATCGTACTTATCCGACGTTTCCGTGATCTTGTTGAAATCGAAATCGGCGTTGACCTCGACCCGCGCGTGGTTGGGGCCGACCACCGAGTTGACGATCGCCGCCACCTGTTTGCGCAGCCGGTTCTCGTAGGCAATCTGCCGTTCATCGGTGCTGATATCGCCGCCGCCGTTGCCATCGTCGGCGGCGCCGTCGGCCAGCAGATTGCCGGCCTCGTCGACGATCGAGATCCGCTGCGGGCGCAGGCCGTTGACCGCCGTGGCGACCAGGTGGCGGATGGCCCGCACCTGCCCGGGTTCCAGCGTGCCGCGCACCCGCATCACGATCGAGGCCGATGGCTCGACCTTGTCGCGCGAGAACAGCGGGCGCTCGGGCATCACCAGATGCACACGCGCGTCTTCCACGCCGTCGAGGGTGCGGATGGTGCGCTCAAGCTCGCCTTCGAGCGCGCGCACCGCATCGATGTTCTGCACGAAACTGGTCGTGCCGAGCGCGTCCGACTTGTCGAAAATCTCGTAGCCGACGCCGCCGCCCTTGGGCAGGCCGGTTTCGGCGAGCTGCATGCGCAGGCGCGCCACCTGGTCTCTGGGCACCAGAATGACGTCGCCCTGGCCGCGCAGCTGATAGGCGACGTTCTCGCGATCGAGTTCCTTGGCGATGGCGGCGGAGTCGTCGAGCGTCAGATTGGTGAAGAGCGGCGCCATGTCCGGCGTCGTCACGCGCAGGATGATGAACGTGAAGAACCCGACGAGCGCCAGCGCCACGGCGCCCATCGCGGCAATTCGCGGCACGCCGATCGTCTTGATGAACTCCAGCAGATTTTGCACCGCGCTTCACCTTCGAGCGACGCCGCCTGATCGGCAAGATTTGCCCGGTGGATGGTTAGCGCTTGGTTAATGAGCGGCTTCTTGCAGGCAAAAGCTTCGCTCCCGCGCCAGGCAGGAGCGAATGGCGCGCAGCGAATCGGGCAAGCGGTTGCGCTTCGTCCCTCTTCGCTACGCGCTGTTGCCAAACCGGAACGCCTGGCCAAAGACCCGGCATTGACGATCCGATAGGATCGATGAAGCGAAAGTTACTGGCGGTATTGCTGAATGCGCGTCGTGCGCAGACCGGCCAGGCCATGCTGGTCGATGGAGTACTGCCAGGAGAGGAACTCTTCCACGGTCAGCGTATAGCGGCTGCACGCTTCTTCCAGCGAAAGCAGGCCGCCACGCACCGCCGCTACGACTTCCGCCTTGCGGCGAATGACCCAACGCTTCGTCCCCGGCGCCGGCAAATCAGCAATCGTCAGGGGCGAACCGTCCGGCCCGATCACATACTTCACCCTCGGGCGATGGGGTTCGGTCATAGCACACTCACGAACTCGACTACACGACAGAGTGCGAGATTACGGAGTGCGGCTTAAAATTTGCCTAAGCGTAATGGTCGATTGATGACAATC
>JASHVN010000352.1 GCA_030044555.1 Xanthobacteraceae bacterium
CGGTTGATGTAGAACACCAGCATCGACAGCGCCGAACGATACGGATCCGCCTTGCGCCGATGGCTCGCTTGCGCGGAGCGTTTCAGCGACGCGGCGATGCGCTTGGGGTCTCGCCAGGTGAACACGCCGCCTTGGAGATCGAGCGCGTCGCTTTCTCTGGTCACCCGGCCGGACCAATAGCGCGCAGCGTTACGGCGGCCGGCAACGCGGCGCGTCGTCTTTCGACGCCTCCCCTTGCGAACTATCCGAGCCATTGCGAATCCACTCAGAAAACATTGAGAGAAACTGCGCAGCGTATTGGTTCGTTCCCGGCGTCAGCCGCTACAATCGCTTGGCGCCGGCAGTCCGGCAAAGCGATCCGTCATCCACTGCACAGCGGCTTCCGCACTGTCGCGGGCGATAAAGCCATGGTTTGCGTTCGGCAGAACGATCAGACGGACTTTGCTGCCGGCTCGGCACAGGCGTCTCATATAGTCCAGCGTCACTTGCGGCCGAACCAGTTGATCGTCGCCGCCTTGCGCCAAAAACACCGGAATATGCGGCGGCAAGGTGCTGGGCGTATTTCTGACCATCAGAGAGCGCCACGGTTCGGTGGTATAAAAGTTCTGCACCGACAAGAATTGCTGCTCCAGCGCGCGTGTCGGGCCCCGACGGCGCAGGATGTCATAGATCGATTCAATGCACTCATCGGCCAGCGCATCGACGGTCGGGACGGCGTCGGGCTCGACCACGCGATCGATCGGCGCTCCGAACACGCGCGACCATGACCATAGCGTCATGGCCGTCAGGTTCCTGCCGCCGTTGGTGTCGATGTCGGCGGCGAGCAGTGTCGCGAGATCCGTCGCCGGCGCCGCTGCAGCGACGCCGAAGAGGTTGAGTTCCGGCGCATAGCTCTTTGCTATGATTCCGCTGAACAAGGCAGCCTGGCCGCCTTGCGAATGGCCCCACACGATGAAGCGGTTTGGCGCTCCGGTTAAGGCCCGTGCCACTCGCACCGAATCGAGCACTGCCCGCGCTTCGCTGACACCAACGAGATAGGGATGCGTCTCGGAGGTGCCGAGACCAGGATAGTCGGTCGCGGCGACGACGTAGCCGCGCTGCATCATCTGGCGTACGCCCTGAATTTGCTGAATAAGAAACATCGCCAGCGACGGCGCGCAACGCGGCACGACCCCGGTGGTGGGGTGCGCCCAGGCGATGATGGGCCGGCCTTCGGCGGGCGGGGGACCGGACGGAATGATGACGACGCCCGAGACCGGGATCGATTCGTCGTGCAGGCCCCTCGATCGATATAACACCCGCACCACGGAGGCGCCGAACGGTGCTGGCAAGCCCAACGCTTCTTGCCGAATAGTCGTGCCAGGCGCGCCAGCGATTTCCTGCGGGGACGCTTGGTAAAACGGCGTCTGCGCGCGCGTGCTCGCGCTCAGCAAGCAAGCTCCAAGGACGAAAAAATTTGCCAATATGCGACTTGGCCGGCGAATGCCGTAGCGCCCGATATTACTTCTCATTACGCCACCTCCGACGTCTGATAGACGCACTTGGTACGCAGCAGGTCGGACGTTCGATTACAACATCGTCCGGTCGCGACCGATTATTGCTATTCGGCCGCGATCCGATGGTTCAACTGCGCGGCAATCGCGGCAAGACACTTGCCGAGCGCTTCGCCTTCGGGATCGAGTAGCGCAGCCGCGCGCGCATTGGCGATGGCCTCGGCCGCCTGGCGCGGCGGCATGGCGCCGGCGAGCGCGGGGAGGATCAGCTCCTTCTCGATCAAGTGGTAATTGCCGGTGCCGCGCTTGTGGGTGTCGCCATAGCCTTTGATCAGACGCGCACACTCGGCGATCTCGATCGCAAGCTCCGCCGAGAGTGGCGCGGCGCGCGCGACGAACTGCAGCCAGGCTTCGATCGCTTTTTGCTCCTGCGCGAACCGATAGGTCTTCGGCCGCCATCTGCGCAGCTTGGCGAGCAGATAAAATCGTAGGTAACCGGAAATCGACGCGGTATTAAGCTCCATGCCCCAATGCATGCGGGCGAGTGCGGGATGACGCTCGGCGTAAGCAAGGATGCGCGCCGCGAGCCAAGCCGGCAGGATCGAGCAAAATTCATCGACGCCCGGTTTCAAAAATTCCGTGACGGCGAACGGCTGGTCCGGCTTGCCCCCCATCTGCGCCGCAACGCGCGTGAAACGCGCCGGATCGATCTTCGCCTGCGCCACGCGGATCACGTCCTCGTAGGACATGCGCACGGCGAGGTGACGCGCCGTAGCGGCAAGAAGCTGCCCGTCCGCGCCTGCCGTGGAATCGGGACCGGCATCGGCATCGCGGACCGGCGCAAGCCGATCGAGATAAAGCCGCGCGTAAGCGACATCCTGATAGGCGGCGAGCCGGCGAATGCCTTCGGTCATGATCGCGCGCGCCGCCGCCGGCATGGGCGCGATCTCGCTTTCCAGTGCGGCGAGTGAAGCGACCGCCGCCTGCGCGCGCTTGCCGGGGAGGGCACGCGGTTGCGCCCCCTCGCGCGCCGCGGCAAGTCCGGCGCGAAAGCCGCGCAGGTTCGCCTCGACCGCTTTGCCGTCGGCACGGATTGCCGCCGCAAAGGCTTCGGCGGGAATCGGCAGCGCGCCGGCACCGGCAATGACGCCGAGCATGACCGCGTTGATCATCGCGCCGCTTTCCCGCGCGCTGGCCTCGAGATCGAGCAGCAGCGTTCGCTGCGAATTCTTTTGTACCGCCGCAACGAGCCGCTCCTGATCGTAGCGGCCATCGCCCATCGCCATCTTCTCCACCACCAGATAAGAGCGGCTGGTCGAGGCGATCGTCATGGTGCGATCCGGCGTCACATAGCCGGCGGCGACAGCGCGTCCGGCTTCCATCAATTCGCTGGCGACGACGAGATCAACGTCGCCGACGCCGGGCGCCAGTGCCAGAACCGGTCGGCGCGCGTCTCCTGGCGCGAACGCTTCGGGTACCAGCTCGATGTGATAGGTCGTCGCCCCGGTGCGTTGGGCCACGCCGGGAATCGAGGTCGATTGCACGGGGAAATTTTGGCTCGCCGCGGCCGCTACGATCCAATCGGTCAGCACGCCGCCGCCTTCGCCGCCAAGCGCGGCAATCAGGACCGTTAGCGGTCGAATGTTTGTTTGTTGCTCTCCAGCAGCTTTCGCATCCTGTTCCCTGCTTTCTTGAGGCGGAGGGTTAGGGAGGCCGGCACTGGCTCGCTCTGCAGAGAGGTCGGCGCGCGACGGTAAACCATTGCCCCGCATCCATCCGATCACCGCGCTGCGCAGCCGGAACAGCGCACGATCCCACCAGCTTGGATTACTGATCACGTCGGTGCGGTAGAACGACGGACACAGCACCGCGGCATGCGCGACTTCGCCGCACAGGCCGCAGCCGACGCAGCTTTCGATCACGGCCGCCACCGGGTCCGTTCGCAGCGGATCGGGATTTGGCTTGACGGTCAGCGATGGGCACCCGGAGAGCCGGATGCAGGAGTGATCGCCGGTGCAGATTTCGTCGTCGACGCCGAAGCGCGTGGTCACGACGCGCTCGCCGTTTTTCAGCTTTTCGGCCTTCTCGGTGCGCAGCCGGCGCTGGCGCGCCAGCATACATT
>JASHVN010000353.1 GCA_030044555.1 Xanthobacteraceae bacterium
TTCTTCGCGCAGGATGCTGGGGCCGCCGCTCGCCCGTAACACCATCGGCTTCTGGCACTCCGCCGGAATGAGCGTGCGCAGGATGCCGCGGGTGCAGAACAGCGCGTCGCAGGACGGCAGCAGCGGCACGATGGAAAGATCGATGCGTTCGAGCCCGGTGGTCGGGCCTTGAAAATAGCCGTGGTCGATCGCCAGCATCACGGTGCGGCCCGAAACGGGGTCGAATACCCGCGCCATGCGGTTCTTCATGCCCCAATCGAGCTGGTGGCAACCTTTAAGAAAAAAGCCCGGCGTCTGTTGCAGCTGGTCAACGGCGTAGCGTTCGCCTTCCCTGTCGGCTTCCGGCATGATGCACCTTTCTTAAAATCCGCACGCGGAACCGTGTCGCGCGATGTCGCACACGTATGCGTCATCCCCTTTGCGCCAGCAAGATGAGGACTGGGTTGGTTATTCTCTTCACACGGTCCCGCACGTGCGCACCGCTGGACGCTTGATGAACCCTTGATGACCTCTTGGCATAGTTCTCGTTATGTTCTAAAGTCCGCAATCCGAACATACAGTGAACATCCAGCGGTCTTGCACAGTCCATGCCCCAACCCGCCGCCGCTGCCGCCCTGGCTATCGCGCGCAACCGTGCTGCCGTTATGGAGGAATTGCGCCGGCTGCTGCCGGGGATCTCGGATTCCCACAAAACACTGCCCTTTGGCCTTGCCGCCCTCGATTCCTGCCTGCAGGAAGGCGGCCTCCCCTGCGGCGCCCTGCATGAAATCGTGCCTGCGCCATATGCCATGGCCGCCGCTTGGGGCTTCATCGCGGCGATCTCGGCCCGCCTTGTCCATTCTCCTCCCAATCCTTCCCCGCAAGGGAGGAGGATTTTTCTGATTCTGCCCAGCTATGAGCGCGGCTCCCATGGCCAGCCTTATGGCCATGGGTTGCACGCCCTTGGTCTCGAGCCGGAACGCATCGTGCTGGTCGAGCCGACGTGCCGCCGAGACACCCTGTGGGCCATCGAGGAAGCGGTGCGCTCGGGAGTGCCGGCTGCCATCGCCGGAATCATCGACAAGCTCGATCTCAAATTAAGCCAAAGGCTGCAGCTCGCCGCCACCGAGGCTGGCCTGCCGCTCCTGCTCATCCGGCCGGCGTACAATCTGGAATCGAGCGCGGCGGCGACGCGCTGGCGGGTCGGCACGGCCGCAGCCGCACGCGACCGCTTCGGCCTCTTCGCCCGCCCTCGATGGCACTTGAGACTTGAACGGGCTCGCAACGGACGGCCGGGCGAATGGCTAGTGGAGTACGATCATGTCACGCATCGTTTCAGTTTGGCTGCCGCGCTGGCCGATCCTGCGCATGCTCGCGGCACAGGCGAAAAAGCCGACAGAGCATCCCATTGCGCCTGAACGGCCGTTCGTCCTTGCCGTTGCGGCAGCCGGCGGACCGCATATCGCTGCCCTCAATGAAGCGGCCGAGACGGCGGGGCTATCGCGCGGCGAGCCATTGGCGGATGCGCGGGCAAAAGCCGGATTTTTGCAGGTACGCCCCGTCGATACCGCCGCCGACGACGACGCGCTGCGCCGCTTAACGCTGTGGGCGACACGCTACACCCCGACTGCTTCGCCCTATGGCGAGGAGAACGGCGCCGACGGGTTTTTCCTCGATATCGAGGGCGCCGCGCATTTGTTCGGCGGCGAGAAGAGCTTGCTCGCCGATCTTTCCACCCGGCTTGAGAAAAATTTCGCCCTGCCGGCGCGGCTCGCCGTGGCCGACACGCCGGGCGCGGCCTGGGCGCTATCGCGTTTTCACAACGCCCGTCACTGCATCCTGCCCTCGGGCGCGGAGGCCGAAGCGCTCGCGCCTTTGCCCATCGCAGCGCTGCGGCTTGCGCCGGACATCTGCGCCACGCTGCGCCGACTCGGCCTCAAAACCGTCGGCGCGCTGCTGGACAAGCCGCGCGCGCCGTTCGCCGCACGATTTTCAGCAGCCTTTCTGCGCCGTCTCGACCAGGCGCTCGGGCGTGCGGACGAGCCGCTGGTGCCCGTGGTGCCGCCGCCGGTCTATCACGCGTTGCGTTATCTTCCCGAACCGATCGTCACTCAGGAGGCCGTGGTCGCTCTCGCCAGCCGGCTCATGGGGACGCTGGCGCACGTGCTTACGCGCGACGACGTCGGCGCGCGGGTGCTAAAGCTTTCGCTCTATGGGGTCGACGGCGCAGTCAAAACGATCGATATCGCGCTGACGCTGCCGACCCGCAGCGTCGCCCATGTGGCGCGCATGATCGCGCTGAAGCTCGATGCGGCGGCGGCGATCGACGATGCCGGTTGCGGCTTTGAGGCGATAGGCCTTGCCGTCATCCGCGCCGCGCCGATGCCGGCGCGGCAAGGCGAACTTTCGTCCATGAGTTCGTCCATGAGCGGGAACGGCGACGGCGGCGATCGCGCCGAACGCTGCGCCGCCCTGATCGATACGCTGCGTCAGCGGCTCGGCCCGGCGAGCGTGCGCCGGTTCGAACCCGTCGAAAGCCACATGCCGGAGCGGGCCGAGGTGCTGGCTCCCGTCACCGGCGAGGAGGCTACTCCCCCTGAAAGCAAGATTGCCGCAGGTGAACCTTTCCCTCCCCTTGCAAGTCATGCAGCACGCCCTCTCCTGCTCTTGCCCCATGCCGAGCCGGCCGAGGTTACGGCGCTCGTCCCTGACGGCCCGCCACGGCGTTTTTGCTGGCGCGGCGTGACCCACGATGTCGCCGGCGCGCAAGGTCCGGAACGCATCGGCGCCGAATGGTGGCGCATGCCCCACCGCGGTGCCCATGCCGGCGAAAGCGAACGGCAGCTTGCCTTCACGCGCGACTACTACCTCGTCGAGGATTTAGGCGGTCATCGCTTCTGGCTTTTCCGCGAAGGCATTTACGGCCGAGAGACCGCCAATGCGCGCTGGTTCGTGCATGGGCTGTTTGCCTGAGAATGCCGATGAGCACCTACGCCGAACTTGCTGTGACCACGAACTTTTCCTTCCTGCGCGGCGCCTCGCATCCGGAAGAAATGGTCGCCGCTGCCAGTGCGCTTGGCTTGGCCGCCATCGGCATTGCCGATCGCAACAGCTTTGCCGGCGTGGTGCGCGCTCACAGCGAAGCACGGGACCGAAAGATCAAGCTCGTGGTCGGCGTGCGGCTCGTGACCATCGACGATTTCGAAGTGCTCGCCTATCCGACCAACCGCAAAGCTTATGGGCGCCTCTGCCAGCTTCTGACCAAGGGTAATCTCAAAGCCAAGAAAGGCGAATGCCGCCTGGCCTTCGCGGACATTCTTGCCGCAAGCGAAGGGCAGATTTTTATCGCTTTACCGCCGCTCAACTTATTTTCCGCGCATCCCCGCGAGGGGGCGCGCGATGGGGTGACCCGTTGCGGGGACCCGGCCCTGGATACCCGCTTGCGCGGGAATGAGCCGAATAATGAATTCACATCGCGGCTCGCTGCTTTGGCCCGCATCGCCCCGTGCCGCACGTTTCTTGCCGGCGCACATTACCATCACGGCGACGAACCGCGCCGGCTTGGCCTCCTCGCCGAACTTGGCGAGCGCGTCGGAGCGCCGCTCGTTGCCGTCAATGACGTCTTCTATCATGCCCCCGAGCGGCGGCCGCTTGCCGACGTGCTCACTTGCATCCGGGAGAAATGCACGATCGCCGAAGCGGGCTTCCGGCTAACCGTCAACGCCGAACGCCATCTCAAGCCGCCTGCCGAGATGGCGCGGCTGTTCAAAAATTTTCCCGACGCGATCACCTATACCGTGAAGATTGCAAAAGCCTGCACATTCTCGCTCAGCGACTTGCAATACGAATATCCCGACGAACCAATACCACCGGGCAAGACCCCTCAGCAGCATCTGGAAGATCTGACATGGGCCGGAGCCGCCGAACGTTATCCGCGACATCAGTTCCCGAACGGCATTCCGGATGATGTCAGAAACAGGCTGCACGACGAATTAGCGCTTATCGCGAGACTTCAATACGCGCGCTATTTCCTCACCGTCCATGATGTCGTCGCCCATGCGCGCAAGGAACTGAAAATCCTCTGCCAGGGACGCGGCTCCGCGGCGAACAGCGCGGTCTGCTATTGCCTCGGCATCACCGAGGTCAATCCGAACGAGAGCAAGCTTCTGTTCGCCCGCTTCATTTCCGAAAATCGCGGCGAGCCGCCCGATATCGACGTCGATTTCGAACACGAGCGACGCGAAGAGGTGATCCAGTACATCTACAAGCGCTATGGACGCGACCGCGCCGCGATCTGCGCCACCGTGGTGCACTACCGCTCGCGCCGCGCCATCCGTGAAGTCGGCAAGGCCATGGGGCTGACCGAGGACGTCACCGCGGCGCTGGCAAAGACGGTGTGGGGCTCTCACGACGACGGCTTGCCTGATGATCACATTCGCCAAGCCGGCCTCGATCCAAACAATCCCACGATCCAGCAAGCGATCGCACTCGCCAGAGAGCTGCTCGGTTTTCCACGCCACCTGTCTCAGCATGTCGGCGGCTTCGTGCTCACCCGCGGACCGCTCGACGAAACCGTGCCGATCGCCAATGCCGCCATGGATAAGCGCACCTTCATCGAGTGGGACAAGGACGACATCGACACGCTCGGCCTGATGAAGGTCGATGTGCTGGCGCTCGGCATGCTGAGCTGCCTGCGGCACGGACTCGACCTTTTAAAGGCGCACTACGGCAAGGATTACTCGCTCGCCGCACTGCCACAGGATGACCGCGCCGTTTACGCGATGCTGTCGCGCGCCGATTCGATCGGCGTGTTTCAGGTCGAAAGCCGCGCGCAGATGTCGATGCTGCCGCGGCTCAAACCCGAATGCTTCTACGATCTGGTTATCGAGGTCGCGATCGTGCGGCCGGGGCCGATCCAGGGCGATATGGTGCATCCGTACTTGCGCCGGCGCGACGATCTGAAAAACGGCAAGGAGCACAATTATCCTGCGCCGCATCCGAGCCAGGGCGACAAAGATGAACTGAAGGAGGTTCTTAAGCGAACGCTCGGTGTGCCGCTGTTCCAGGAACAAGCGATGCAGATCGCGATTACGGCGGCAAAATTCACGCCCGACGAGGCGGATGGGCTGCGCC
>JASHVN010000354.1 GCA_030044555.1 Xanthobacteraceae bacterium
GGAACGCTGCGCGGCCTCGCCGAAAAGCTCTCCGCCGGCGAGAAAGCCGACCTGCTGACGACGATCATCGACGAATCCGAGCGGCTCAACCGCTTCATCGCCAACTTGCTCGACATGACCAAGCTCGAATCGGGCGCCATTATGCCGAATGTCGCGCTTCACGACCTCGGCGAGATCGTCGGCAGCGCGCTCCGGCGCGCGAGCCGGATTCTGTCGCACCATAATGTCGAGCTCGAGCTGGCGCCGGACCTGCCGATGCTCGAAGTCGACGCCGTGCTGTTCGAACAAGTGCTGTTCAACCTGCTCGACAACGCCGCCAAATACGCGCCTACGGAAACGACGATTCGCATCCAGAGCTGGCGCAGCGGCCAGGCCGTATGCCTGCGCGTCCTCGACGAGGGCAGCGGCATACCGACCGGCGATCTCGAACACATTTTCGATAAATTCTATCGCGCCCAGAAGACCGACCAGGTGCGCGCCGGCACCGGGCTCGGACTTGCAATCTCGCGCGGCTTTGTGGAAGCGATGCACGGCACCATCATCGCCGGCAACCGCCCCGACCGCACCGGCGCCATGTTCACCATCAGCCTGCCCGTCCCCCGCGAGCAGCAAAGGCTGGACGCCGCCGCATGACCGCCGCCCCGCTCCGCGTCCTGGTGGTCGATGACGAGCCGCCCATACGCAAGCTTCTGCGCATGGGCCTTGCCGCGAACGGCTATCAGATCCTCGAAGCCGCCAACGGCAAGACCGCGCTTAGCATGCTCAGCGAGGCTCCGGATTTGATCATTCTCGATCTTGGCCTGCCCGACACCCAGGGGCACGAGCTGTTGCGCACGATTCGCGCGCGCAGCGAAAGCGTTCCCATCGTCGTTCTGTCCAGCCGCGGCGACGAAGCCGGCAAGGTGCAGGCGCTCGATTCCGGCGCCGACGATTACGTGACCAAGCCGTTCGGGATGGACGAACTGCTCGCACGCCTGCGCGCGGCTTTGCGTCATCAGTTGCAGACCCATGGCGAGCGGCCGATCTTCCGGGTCGGCGACCTTTCGGTCGATCTCGTCCGCCGCATCGTCAAAATTGGCGACAACGAGGTCAAGCTGTCGCCGAAGGAGTACGACCTGCTGCGCGTGCTGGTTCAGCACGCCGGCAAGGTGCTGACCCACCGATTCCTGCTTGGCGAGTTGTGGGACGATCTGACCGACGCACAATATCTTCGCGTTTACGTGCGGCAGCTCCGGCAAAAGATCGAGGCTGATCCCGAACGGCCGCAATACATTCTCACCGAAACCGGAATAGGGTATCGGCTGCGCGCTCCCGACTGAGCGCGGGCCGTTAGTCCTCCACCTCCCTCCTCGCTTGCGCGTCATTGGCCGAGAGACGCATGAAGATTTCCGACTTTCTTTCGCCGAGCAACGTCTCGATCGACGTCGCCGCTGCCGATAAGCAAAAGCTGTTGCTGGCGCTGGCGCGCAAAGCTGGAACTGTTCTCGGCGTGCCGCCGGAGCAAGTCCTTGTCCAATTGCAAAAGCGCGAGGAGCTCGGCTCAACCGGCGTGGGCGGCGGCGTGGCGCTGCCACACGCCCGGTTTCCTCAGGTCCTAAAGCCGGCCGGGATGCTGCTGCGGCTGCGCAAGCCCATTGCCTTCGACGCCGTCGACGAAGAACCGGTGGATATCGTCTTTCTGCTGCTGCTGCCCGAGACTTCCGAGGGCGAGCAGCTTGGCGCGCTCGCAGCGATCGCGCGCAAATTGCGCAACCCGGACGTCACCACGGCGTTGCGTGACGCGCGTGACAGCCGAGAAATGTACCGAGTCTTGGCCCAAGAGTAGTAGTTTTGGCCCAAGAATAGTATTGGCGCGAAAATAGTCTTGGCCCAAGAGTGGTCTAACTCATGGGCAATGAGTGACGGCCGCAACGCAGCTCGTATGGACGAATTGGCAACAGGAGTGAGTAAATGACCGACGACCTCATCCTCTACACCAATCCACAATCACGCGGACGCATAGCGCGCTGGATGCTCGAAGAGGTGGGGCAGCCTTACCGGACCGAACTCCTTGACTATGCGACAACGATGAAGGCGCCCGCCTATCTGGCGGTCAACCCGATGGGCAAGGTGCCGGCGCTGCGGCACGGCGAAACCATTGTGACCGAAACTGCCGCCATCTGTGCATATCTTGCTGATGCCTTTCCAGATGCACGCCTTTCACCACCGCCGGGCGACCGCCAGCGCGGCCCGTATTATCGCTGGCTGTTCTTCACTGCCGGACCGATTGAGGCTGCAGTCAGCAATAAGGCGCTTGGCTTTGTGGTGCCGCCGGAACGCGAAAGGATGATGGGTTACGGAAATATGGCGCTGGCCATGAACGCGCTGGAAGCGGCTCTGGAACGCTCCGATTATCTCGCTGGCGACAGCTTCACTGCTGCCGACCTTTACGTCGGCTCCGGACTCGGCTTCGGCATGATGTTCGGGACGATCGAGAAACGCCCTGTGTTCGAACGATATTGGCAACGCGTCAGTACGCGCCCTGCTTGCAAACGTGCCAAAGAACTCGACGATGCACTCATGCCTCCACAGCAAGCGCGCTAAACGGCCTCCTTCCTTGTAAGGCGATGCTCGTGCCGCTAAGGTCCGGTTCGGATGGATTGGGCCTCGTGGTGGCGCGGGTGGATTATGGCTCCATGGGTGCGGGGCAAATTGCCAAATCGATGGCGCTGGCGCTCCGCCGTGGCAACGGCGGCCCTGTGTTGCGCGCTTGCCACGGTCGCGCCGCGCCCCCTCGCCGCGGAAACGATCGAGGCCGCGCTGGCCGAGGCCTACCAAAATAATCCGCAACTGAATGCGCAGCGCGCCATCGCCCGTCAGGCCGATGAGGGTGTGCCCGCTGCGCTCTCCGGCTATCGCCCGACGATTTCGGCGAACGCGAGCGTGGGACGGGAATACACGGACACCACACAGGAGATTCCGCCGCTTCCTCCTGCTCTGCCCGGAGGCGTAAAGTTCGAGGCCAAAGGCCTGTCCGCCCCGCATTCGGTCGGCTTGAGCGGGACACAGACGTTCTACAATGGCAACCGCACCGGCAACAGCGTGCGCAAGGCTGAAAGCCAGGTGGCCGAGGCCCGCGAGACGCTGCGTATGATGGAGCAGTCGGTGCTGCTGGCCGCCGCGACCGTGTACATGGACCTGTCACGCGACACCGCAAACCTGCAAGTGCAGCAGAATAACGTCCGCGTGCTCGAACGCACGTTGCAGGACACGCGCAACCGCTTCCAGGCAGGCCAGGTCACCGATACCGACGTCGCCCAGGCCGAGGCGCAACTGGCTGCCGGGCAGGCGACATTGCATGCGGCGGAATCGACGCTGATGACCACGCGCGCCAATTATCGGCGCATCATTGGCGTCGAGCCGACCACGCTGCAGCCCGCCGCTCCGGTCGACCGACTTGCGCCGTCCACGTTGAACGCCGCGGTCGCCCTCGGAATTGAACAAAATCCCACTGTGACCGCGGCGCTCTATGGCGTCGATGTCGCTCAACTTCAGGTCAAAATCGCCGAAGGCGCGCTCTGGCCGACCCTCACCGGCCAATACAGCATTCAAAACCAATATGAGCCGGAGCTCTTGACCAATAAGCTGTTCACCAACGAGGTGTCGCTGAATCTGTCAATTCCGATCTATCAGGGAGGCGCTGAATATTCCGCGATCCGGCTCGAGAAGGAAACGGTCGATCAGGAGCGCCTCAACGTCGATCAAGTCCGCGACCAGACCCGCGCTGACGTCGTACAGGCCTGGGCGCAACTGCAAGCGGCGAAGGCGCAGGTCGAGGCCGCGATGCGCGAGAACGATGCCGCAGCACGGGCGCTGACCGGCGTCCGCAACGAGGCGCTGGCCGGACAGCGCACGACGCAGGACGTGCTCAATGCCGAGCAGGCCCTGGTCAATGCACGGCAAACCCTGATCGTGGCGCAACACGACCGCGTCGTCGCTTCGTACAGTCTGCTTGCAGCTGTCGGCCGGCTGTCGGCGCAAGTGCTCAGGCTTCCCGTCTCTATCTACGATCCACAGGTGCATTACCAGCAGGTGCGCGACAGCTGGATCGGTTTGCGCACGCCGAGCGGAGAATAGACGGCTCAGAGCATGATCCCGAAAAGTGGAAACCGGTTTTCGGAAAAGATCATGCTCCAACAATAAGCCAGAGCAGAATGGCGATTCAAATAAAATCCATTCTGCTCTAGTGTGGTGGATTTGAAGTTCCTAAGATCCGGCGGCAAACTCGAGTAGGAACTTCAAATCCAAAAAACCACACTAGAATCATTAAATTGCTAGTGTCCCTTTGATTCCGAAGTTCGCATCAAAGCAGCCGCCAGCACATGCGAACTTCGGAATCGGGACACTAGCCGTCTCGCAGGCGCGGGGCACGCTGCGCGGTTGTGCACAAGGTATCCATCGCTGTGAGCTCGACCGACTACCCCGTCCCTCCGCGCGTCCGCTTCCGCATCGGCGTCAGCGGCCATCGTGGGCCGCCGAAATTTCCGCTGGACGCCGAGGCGCCGGTGCGCGCCGTTGTCGAGCGCATTTTCAAGATTGCGCTCGAAGAGGGGCGCAGAGCCGAAAGCGCCTATCGCGCATG
>JASHVN010000355.1 GCA_030044555.1 Xanthobacteraceae bacterium
GGCGGTAGCCGAGCCGCAACGCCTGTTCGACCACCCGCGCGCAGGCGCGCCCGCGCAATTCCCAGGTGCCGAGCCCGAGGAGCGGAATGTTGGCTCCGTTGGCGGCGACAGTCGGGACGGGTGCGATCGCGCTCACTTTTGCGTATCCGGTTGGCTAGAGCGGAATATGTTTTCTTTGAATCGTCATTCCGCTCTAGCTTATTGTTGGAGCATGATCTTTTCCGAAAACCGGTATCCACTTTTCGGGATCATGCTCTAATTATCCCATTGCGGCGATTGCGGCGGCGAGACGATGCGCGCATTCGGCCGCTTGAGCTTGTCGATTTCGGTCATTTCCGCAGCGCTCAGGCTCAATTCGACGCTGCCGAGATTTTCGGACAACCGCTCGCGCTTCGAGGTGCGCGGAATCGGAATAATGTCCTGCTGCTCGAGATCGGCGAGCGCCACCTGCGCCGGCGTCTTGCCATGGGCGCGGCCGACCCGCTGCAGCACCTCGTCGCCCGGCACCTTGCCGCGCGCCAGCGGACAATATCCCACCACCGCCATGCCATGCCGGCGCGCCGCGGCGATCACCCTGCTCTGATCCAGATAAGGATGCGCCTCGATCTGCAGGCAGGCGAGCGGCTCGGTGGCGAGCTTGTTCGCCTCCTCGATCATGGCGATGTTGAAATTGGCGACCCCGATATGCTTGGCAAGCCCGGCGCGCTTGACCTTGCACAACGCCGCGATCGACGCCGCGAGCGGGATCTGCGCGTTGGGCCAGTGGATCAACAACAAATCGACGAACGGCAATCCGAGCCGCGCCAGACTTTCGTCGACCGAGCGCTCGAAATCGCCTTCGGCGAGCCGGTTGAACCAGACCTTGGTGGTGAGGAAAACATCTTCGCGCCTGATGCCGGAGCGGCGCAGGCCGGCGCCCACTTCGCGCTCGTTGCCGTAATTCTGCGCGGTGTCGAGATGGCGGTAGCCGAGGTGCAGCGCCGCCTCGACGAGATCGATGCACAGATCGTCCTTCAGCGTCATGGTGCCGAAACCGATGATCGGAATCCGCGCACCATGACTTTCAATCACTCGCATTCACCGCTCCTTGCGCTGTACAAATACATTTACAAACACCTTTGCCACGCGCGCTGTTCCCGCGAAGACATCAAAACCGCACAGAGCACGGTAATATCTCAATTTATATGAGACGATCACAGAAAGCCGTCGATCGCAATGGCAGCAAACGTTCCGAGGCAATCATAAAGTCAAGGGCGAAGCCGCTCCGCGGCGCGCGCAGCGCGCCCTTGACTTTATGATTGCCTCGGAAAAATGACAGCCATTGCGATCGACGGCACCGAGCGATCAAAGAATGGTGCAGCCGAGGCGCATCGATTCTGCCGCCTGCCGCGCCAGCATCGGCCATCGCCGGGCGATTTCCAGTAGGGCGGCTCAGCCTAAGCCCCGGCCAGCCGCGGGACGCGCTAACAGAGCGAACCGCCCTACCGCCCCTTGCCGCCGAGGGCCGCGAAAGCGGCCTCTGGCGCTTGTTCGAGAACCTTGAGCAGCGCGCGCGCCGGTCCGCGCGGCGACCGCTTGCCTTGCTCCCAATTGCGCACTGTTTCCACCGGCACGCCGATGCGCGCCGCGAACGCGGTCTGCGTGAGCCCGGTGCGGCCGCGGACGTTGCGCGCGTAGCTCGCGTCATCGGCGCGCGCCTCGGCGGTCCGCGCCGCTTCGCGCGCCGCCGCCACGATCGCCCGCGGATCGGAGGAAATGTCCCGCTCGCCGCCATCGGGCAGCACTTCGACCAACCGCCCGTCCGCCTTCAATCGCACGCGCAGCATGCGCCCGCTCCCACCGTCCCGCGTCGCGATCATAGCTGATTCGCCGTCACCGCGGTTGCGTTATGGCGAGAGCAAAAAACATTTGTCCAGCCGCCGCTTATCGCCGGCCTGACCAGCGCAAAAGTCGGAACGAAGACGTTTCAAAACATTCGTCATGCCCGCGCTCGACGGGGTCCCCATCGCGCACGGCGCGATGGGGACCACGACGCGGGCATCCACGTCTTGGAGGCAATTCCGACCAAAGACGTGGATGCCGGAACAAGTCCGGCCATGACGACGTGAGAGCGTTCGTTGGCGCAGGCCGGGCGGCACCACTGGCTGAATAGGCCGGTGACTTATTCGGCCACTGCCCCTGCGCGCATTCTGCGATGGCGCGCCCCTCCACCACGCTTCGCATGCTCCGCCTCCCCCGCTACGCTAGGCTCCGCAGGGGAGGAGAAGGCCGATGCAAAACCTGCAGATCGACGCCGCGCGCCTCTGGGATACGCTGATGGAAACCGCGCAGATCGGCGCCACGGCCAAGGGCGGCATCTGTCGGCTCACCTTGACCGATCTCGATCGGCAGGTGCGCAACTGGTTCAAGGCGCAATGCGAGGCGCTCGGCTGCACCGTCACGGTCGACGAAGTCGGCACCATGTTCGCACGCCGGCCGGGCAAGAACGAAGGGCTCGCCCCGATCGCCATGGGCTCGCACCTCGACACCCAGCCGACCGGCGGCAAATTCGACGGCGTGCTCGGCGTACTGGCGGCGCTCGAAGCGCTGCGCACGCTCGTCGAAACCGGCTACGAGACCAACGCCCCCATCGAGATCGTCAACTGGACCAACGAGGAAGGCGCGCGCTTCGCCCCGCCCATGCTCGCCTCGGGCGTCTTCGCCGGCGTGTTCACGCGCGACTATGCGTATGCGCGCACCGACCGCGACGGCAACACCTTCGGCGAGGCGCTCAAGCGCATCGGCTACCAGGGCAGCGAGACAGCCGGCGTGCATAAATTCGCGGCGATGTTCGAACTGCACATCGAGCAGGGCCCGATCCTCGAAGCCGCCACCCTTGAAAACATGGGCCGCACCATCGGCATCGTGCAAGGCGTGCAGGGCATGCGCTGGTACGAAGTCACCGTAAGCGGGCAAGCCGCCCATACCGGCGCGACGCCGATGCGGCTGCGCAAGGATGCGCTCGTCGGCGCAGCGCGCATGATCGACCGCATCGACGCCATCGCCCGCGAACACGCCCCCGACGCCGTCGGCGCCGTCGGCCTCCTGGAGAACCGGCCCAACAGCCGCAACGTCGTTCCCGGCGAGGTGTTCTTCTCCGTCGACTTCCGCCATCCCGACGACAATGTGCTCGACACCATGGAGCAGAAATTCCGCGCCGCGCTCGCAGCCCTCCTGCCGCCGCTCGGCCTCACCTACACCGAAACGCGCATCTGGAACGCCCCGCCGGTCAAATTCGCCCCCGCGCTGATCGACTGCGTGCGCCGCGGCGCGGCCAAAGCCGGCTTCTCCGCGCGCGACATCATCTCCGGCGCCGGCCACGACGCCGCCT